>VERK01000315.1 GCA_018882725.1 Actinomycetota bacterium
CTCGACAAGTACGGCGCGGTGAAGTTCAACCTCGATCGAGTGCTCGAGAAGTCGGGTGTGTCGCGAAGCTCGGTGTATCACCACTTCGGTAGTCGCGACGGCCTGATAGCGACAGTCGAAGTCGATCGCGGTCTCGAAGACACGTTGAAGGAAATGGAGATTCTTCGTTCGTTCTTGCTCGGTAGTGAGAAGTTCGAGCAAGTGATGGGCTACGTCGAGATCGCATTGGCCGCCGACGACGACAAGGCCGCGCGTCTTCGCCGCCGCCGCCGCATCGCGCTCGTGGCCGCGAGCGAGCACAACAAGGCGTTGGCGGCTTCGTTGGCCAACGCCCAGGCGGAGGGAACAGCTCACCTCGCCGAGACCCTGCAGATGATGAAGGACCGCGGAATCATCAACCCGACGGTTGCATTGCCCGGAATCGCATCGGCATTCCAGTCACTTCTCCTCGGTCGCGTCTATGCCGACATCTCCGGTGACGAACAGAGTGACTGGGTTCAGGCTGCGTTGGTGTCCATCCGCGCGATGCTCGAGTCCTGACGTCATGGAAGTCGAGATGGTGGTCGAGATCCCGCAAGGGTCTCGCAACAAGTACGAGATGGATCACGACACCGGTGCGATCTGGCTCGATCGCACGTTGTTCACCGCAACGCAGTATCCGCTCGACTACGGCTTCTTTCCCAACACGTTGGGCGACGACGGTGATCCGCTCGATGCACTCGTGTGGCTGAGTCAGCCCACGTTCCCTGGCTGTCATGTGATGGTTCGACCGGTGGCGGTGTTCTGGATGGAAGACGAGGCCGGTGGCGACGCCAAGGTGTTGTGCGTGCCGGCCCGTGATCCGCGTTTCGCCGACTACGACGACATCGAAGATCTTCCTGAGCACCTCTTGAGCGAAATCGGCAACTTCTTCCAGGTGTACAAGTTGCTCGAGCCCAACAAGGAGACGAACGTTCGTGGTTGGGAAGGTCGGGCGGCCGCCGAAGCCGCGATCACGTCAGCGCTAGCGAACTACCGACACTGACCCCGTCGCCTAGATGGCGGTGAGAAGGGTGGCCAGGCTCACGAGCGACAAGGTGGCCGCTGGTGCTGTTTCCACCAAGTCGTCTTTGACGCGCAGATGAAACCACGTGGCGAGCGCGAAGTACACGGTGAGACAGATCGCCGAATAGACGAGCAGCGCGTCGATGGAGAGGCCGACCAGGAGGCCGAGCGCGCCCGCGAGTTTGGCCACGCCGAGCGCGGGGATGATCCGCAACGGGAGCCTGAGGCGTTCCATGGTCTGAAGTACCTGCGGGATGGTCTTGAAGTCGGCGACTGCGGTGACGACGCAGATGATGGCGAGGATCACCGCCAGGACGATCGACACCGTGTTCACGCCCCAACCCTAGATTTCGGCGCGGCTCCGAACCGTCCTTTGTGGAAACACGAGACCAACACTGTTTGGGGGTCAGGGTTCGACGATGGGGAAGCTGCCCATGAAGACGTCCAGGTTGCCGAACACAGTCAACAGCGCTGCTGCATCGCCATCGAGCGCGATCGTGCCGGCCCCGATCTCGTCGGCGAACGAGGTCTCCTGCACGATGATCCGCAGCAGCAACGCGCGATCGAGGCGAATCGACGCATCGGCTCCGTCCTGGTGCCGTCCCTGCACCGCGTAGAGCGTCCGGTTGGAAAGGGCCAACACCCACTTTTCATCCGGAGTTCCGGC
>VERK01000316.1 GCA_018882725.1 Actinomycetota bacterium
CGTCGATCCCGAAGTCGCGGTAGCGCATCATGCCGGTACCGGCCGGGATGAGCTTGCCGATGATGATGTTCTCCTTGAGGCCCATGAGACCGTCTTGGCGACCCTCGATGGCGTTCTCGGTGAGAACGCGCGTGGTCTCCTGGAACGATGCGGCCGACAGCCACGAATCGGTGGCCAGCGACGCCTTGGTGATTCCCATGAGTTCGGGACGACCCTCGGCGGGCTGCTTGCCCTCTTCGACCATCCGACGGTTGGTGTCGGTGAAGGTCTTGAGGTCCTTGCGATCGCCGGGCAGGAAGCCGGTGTCGCCCTGGGCCTGCACGCTCACGCGGCGCGTCATCTGACGAACGATGAGTTCGATGTGCTTGTCGTGGATCGACACACCCTGATCGCGGTACACCTTCTGGACCTCTTCCACGATGTAGAGCTGCGTCTCGCGCACACCCTTGATCTCGAGGAGTTCCTTCGGGTCGAACGGACCGTCGGTGACGGGCTGACCCGCAACCACTTCCTGTCCGTCGGTGACGATCGGGCGGCTACCAGTGGGCAGCGTGATGAGGTGCTCTTCACCGGAGTCTTCGACGACGGTGACGGGCAAGCCCTTGCCTTCGTCGACGCCGATGCGCACGACACCACTGCCCTTGGCCAGACGAGCCGAGCCCTTCGGAGTACGCGCTTCGAAGAGTTCGACGACGCGCGGCAGACCGCCGGCGATGTCCTTACCGGCCACACCACCGGTGTGGAAGGTACGCATGGTGAGCTGGGTTCCGGGTTCACCGATCGACTGGGCCGCGATGACGCCCACGGCTTCGCCGAGTTCGATCGCCTTGCCCGTGGCCAATGAACGGCCGTAGCACAACGAGCACACGCCGATTTCGGCATCGCAGGTGAGCACCGAACGCACACGTACGCGTGTGATCGAGTCGTCGTCACGCAGCTTCTGCATCAAGTCGTCGTCGACCAGCGTGTTGCGAGCGGCCACTTCACCACTCGACAAAGTGATGTCGGCGGCCAGTGAGCGTCCGTACAACTTGGTCTCGAGGTACGCACGACGATTGGCGGTGTCGGGCTGCACGTTCTCGATCCAGACGCCGAGATTGGTGCCGCAGTCTTCCTGGCGGATGATGAGTTCCTGAGCAACGTCGACGAGACGACGCGTGAGGTAACCCGAGTCGGCAGTACGCAGAGCGGTGTCGACCAGACCCTTACGGGCACCAGGCGTCGCGATGAAGTACTCGAGGGTCTCGAGACCTTCACGGAAGTTGCTCTTGATCGGACGCGGAATCATGTCACCGCGGGGGTTGGCCACGAGGCCGCGCATACCGGCGATCTGACGCATCTGCGTCATGTTTCCGCGAGCACCCGAGCCGACCATCATGTCGATGGGGTTGAAGCGCTGCGCCTTGAACGCATCGATCATGACCTTCTGCACGTCGTTGGTGGCGTCGGTCCAGATGCGCACTTCCTGCTGACGACGCTCACCGTCGGTGATGACGCCACGGAGGAACTGCGACTCGACCTTGGCGGCCTGCTCTTCGGCCTTGTCGAGGATGTCCTTCTTGAGCACCGGAGTCTTCACGTCGTCGATGGAAACCGTGAGGCCCGACTGCGACGCGTAGCGGTAGCAGACGTCCTTGATGCGGTCGAGCGATTCGGCCACTTCGGCGTTGGTGTAGTGATCCGACAGGCGCTCGACGAGAACACCCATC
>VERK01000317.1 GCA_018882725.1 Actinomycetota bacterium
CCGTGCGCACGGTGCGTGCCCGCGACCTGTGGCGTCAGATCGCCCAGGCCTCGTGGGAGTGCGCCGACCCCGGTCTGCAGTTCGACACCACTATCAACAAGTGGCACACCGCGCACGCGACCGGCCGCATCAACGGCTCGAACCCGTGCTCGGAGTACATGCACATCGACAACTCGGCCTGCAACCTCGCGTCGATCAACTTGCTGAAGTACCTCAACGAGGACGGCGAGTTCGACATCGAGGCGTACAAGCACACCATCGAAACGGTGTTCACCGCGCAGGAGATCCTCGTCGGCCGCGCCGACTATCCCACCGAGAAGATCGGCGAGAACAGCCGCAAGTTCCGCCAGTTGGGCCTCGGCTACGCCAACCTCGGCGCACTGCTCATGGCGCTCGGCCTGCCGTACGACTCGGTCAAGGGTCGCGCCTGGGCCGCCGCGCTCACGAGCCTCATGACCGGCCACGCCTACGCCACCAGCGCTCGCACCGCGAGCCGCATGGGTCCGTTCGCCGGTTTCGCCGAGAACGAGCGCTACATGCTCAATGTGCTGCGCATGCACCGTGACGCCAGCTACCAGATCGAGTCGGCCGAGCAGGTTCCGGCAGCTCTCGTTCGCGCCGGCCAGGAAGCCTGGGAGTCGGCGGTTCGCGACGGCGAGGAGTACGGCGTGCGCAACAGCCAGGCTTCGGTTCTGGCGCCCACCGGCACCATCGGTCTCATGATGGACTGCGACACCACCGGAATCGAGCCCGACCTCGGTCTTGTCAAGATGAAGAAGTTGGTCGGCGGCGGCACGATGGTCATCGTCAACCAGACCATTCCGATGGCTCTGCGCAAGTTGGGCTACGACGCCAAGCAGGTCGACGACATCATCGCTTACATCGACACCGAGAAGTCGATTCTCGGCGCACCGCACCTCAAGGCCGAGCACGTGGCCGTGTTCGCGTGCTCGATGGGTGACAACACCATCCACTACGAGGGTCACGTGCGCATGATGGGTGCCACCCAGCCGTTCCTGTCGGGTGCCATCTCCAAGACGGTCAACATGCCCGAAGAGGCCTCGGTCGAAGACGTGGAGGCTCTCCACCTCCTGTCGTGGCAGTTGGGTCTGAAGGCCGTGGCGATCTATCGCGACAACTGCAAGGTCGCGCAGCCGCTGTCCACCGCCAAGAAGGACGACGACAAGGCTGATTCATCGGCAGATTCAGCCGCCCCGCAGGCGGCGGCTCAGGTGATCGAGAAGATCGTCGAGCGGGTCGTTCAGAAGCCGGTGCGCCAGAAGCTGCCGCGCAGCCGTCGGGGTCGGACCTTCGAGTTCCGCGTGGCCGACTGCAAGGGCTTCGCGACCATCGGCGAGTACGAAGACGGTCGCCCCGGTGAAGTGTTCCTCACGGTGTCGAAGCAGGGCTCCACGCTCTCGGGCATCATGGACGCCTTCGCCAAGAGCATCTCGTACGGTCTGCAGTACGGCGTGCCGTTGCGCGCGTTCGTCGAAGCGTTCGTCAACATGCGCTTCGAGCCCGCTGGCATGACCGACGATCCCGACATCCGGTTCGCGTCGTCCATCATGGACTACCTGTTCCGTCGTCTGGCTCTTGAGTACATGACCTACGACGAGCGTCAGGAACTTGGCATCTTCTCGGTCGACGAGCGTCTGCAGCCCACTCTCCCCGGTGTCGAGGAATCGGCCGTCGAGACCTTCAACGG
>VERK01000111.1 GCA_018882725.1 Actinomycetota bacterium
TCGATACATCGAGTAGTAGGGCTCGCCCCAGCGTTCGACCGCGAGAGGGCCCATGGGCATCGTCATCAGTTCGGCGTCGTCCTGCCAGCGGCGAATGACGATGCGATCGGGGGTGCAGCCGATCTCACGAGCCGAAGAGCTGAGTCCGAGCCGGTGGAGAACTCGCACACCGTTGGGACTCATCTGGATGCCGGCACCAACCTCGCCGAGTTCGCGGGCGGCTTCCACGACCGTGACATGGTGACCGTCATGGCTCAGGAGTGCGGCTGCAGCCAGCCCTCCGATCCCAGCACCAACGATGACGATCTGCATCGTCAGGCGTCGGCCACGATACGGATCTCGCCGGCAACCGCGTCGACGTCGACGATCATTCCGTCGCGCAACTCGTTCATCGCCTGAGGTGCGCCGATGACAGCGGGGATCCCGAGTTCGCGGGCCAGCACTGCGGCGTGGCTCAGCACACCACCTTCAGCGGTGACGACCGCGCCGGCCATGGCGAGGACCATGTTGTACGCCGGCGTGGTGCACGGGACGACGAGCACGTCACCATCGCCGAGATGTGCGATCGCCTCTTCGGGAGAATCCGCACGGCACACGCGTCCGCGGTGGACTCCCGACCCGATTCCGATACCGAAGAGTCCGGTCGTTCGCACCTCGCCGTCCATGCCGGCCTCGGCGAGGATCGCCTGCATGCCGCCGGCGATGTGCGCCATCGCCGATGGAAGAACGTGAAGAGGTGGCGGAGGCTCGGGAGTTCCGAGGACGCGCGGCGCATCGGAGACGTCAGCTTCGGCCCGCCACCGGGCGCGCCGTGCCAGTTCGTCCGCGGATGGACCCCGGCCGCCGAACAATTCGATGGTGATCTCGGGCTCGTCGAGTTCGAGAGCGTGGCTCGGATCGTGAATGAGGCCGCGGGCTACGAGGCGTCGACCGAGTTCGAGGAGAGCAAGTCGCATGATCCCGTTCGGCCATTGGAGTGTGTGCGGTCCGTTGTCATCGCGGAGGTCCATGGCGACACGGGCTTCGGCGAGCATGTCGTCGAAAGTCGATCGCTGATCTTCCGCGATGCGCTCGCGAACGGCCGAGGTGAGGCGATCGACTCGCTCGGCGACTTCGGCATCCTGTGACGAAGTATCACGGGCCGCCATGATCGATGCGAAGAGAACATCGGGTGCTTCGTTGAGGCACAGACCGTCGATGTCGTAGCGCGAAAAGATGAGTGCTCCGCGCCGTTGGAGATAGCCATCGATCAAGTCGGAGATTTCGGGTGACAGACCACGCATCTCGTCGAGGTTCGTCGGGCGGCGCCCCGATGCATCGACCGCGTTCTTGATGCGGAGCAGTTGCCGCTCGGCCTCTGAGGTGGAGGGAGACGCGCCTTCCAGAAGAGGGACGAGATCGCCACGCTCGACGCCCCACGTCGCGGCCGAATACAGCAGAAAGCCGATCGGTCCGAGATCGAATCCGTGCAGCCAGAAGTGCAAGCGCATCATGTCGTGGGCGTGAGCGATGGTTTCGAGAACGTGGTCGACCAGACCATCGTCCGAGAGCGAGGCCCGGTCGACGCCTTGCAACACGAGGTTGCGCGCGGTGATCTCGTCGCGTCGGCCGCCCGGCCGGCCCCACTCGGCGGCCACCTCGCGCCACGGGCGCGAGACGAGTGTTCGTTCGGCGGCCTTGCGCCGCTTGCGCATCGCGGGATGGATGCGAGAGGCGAGTGAAAGAAGCGGGAGGGGCGGGAGTTTGGCGGCCGGCTTGTCGGGGGCGATGAGCGGTCTGATTCGCGAGTAGATGAGGCCGTTGACGAATCGGAACTCGAGAGCGTCGAGTGGTGCCCCCATGAACTCGAACATCTCGCGGGTACCGGCTGCAACACCGTGGACGTGGATGCGCTGGATCAGGAGCGTGCCCGGCTGATTGATGTGCGACCGATCGAGCGCCCACCGCCCGAGACCGGGTGCATTCCATTCGAGTTGTGTCATCCTGCCCCTACCTCGACGTCGACATCCGCCGCGTCGACGAGCGTAGTCATCAGCTTGAGCAACGTCCGACGCTCGTTCGAAGAGAGATCATGAAGAAGTTCGTCGTTGACCGCGACAACGATCTCGAGTCCGCGATCGGCAACTCGTCGACCCGCAGGAGTGATGCGAATCAATGCACTGCGGCGATCGTCGGGGTCGATGCTCCGGCTGATCAGACCGGCTTTCTCGAGTTGGGCCAGTCGGTGGGAGAGGCCGCTCGGCTTGACCATTCCGACTTCGGCGATGTGTGACGGCGTGAGTTCGGCGCGCGGGCCGGAACGTCGAAGAGTGGCCAGCACGTCGAACTCGGCGAGAGTGATCCCGAGTTCGCTCATTCCCTCCTGAATCCGCGCAGTGGTCAGCCGAGCGACACTTCCGACCCGGAGCGCGAGGTCCATCACGGTCAGATCGAGGTCGGGGCGAACCTCCAGCCAGGTGCTCACGGTCTCGTCGATGATCTCGTTGGCGCGCATCCGGGACCTCCAGGGATCCGATTGACGGGAATTAGTTCGACATCGTACTATCTCGGGCGGAGGGGGTTCCACATGACACGTGAACAAGGACGCGAACTGGCCGGTCGGCTCTTCAAGGGTGCGCCGCCGACGAAAGGCGTGAGCACCGATCTGCTGACGCACACGATCGATCATCTCTTCGGTGAGATCTGGCAGGACGAGCGATTGACCCTCGACCAGCGATCACTCATCACGTGCACGGTCCTGGTGGCGCTCAACCGCGAGTCCGAACAGTTCCTTCACTTCCGCGGTGCTCGAAATCTCGGCATCTCGCGCGACACTCTCGAAGCGATGATCACGCACGTCGCGCACTACGCCGGCTGGCCTGTTGCGGTGAGTGCGTCGCGGGTACTGAGCGAAGTCTGGGACACCATGGATCAGCAGGAGGTCAGCTGATGGCGCTCAACGGATTTCTCGACATCGAGTTGGCGGTCCCGAATCCGGCCGAGACCTTCGAGTTCTGGTTGCGTCGCGGGATGACCCGTACGACCTCCGACGTTCTCGGTACTGCTGATCGCCCCAAGCAGATCACCATCAAGGAAGGGACGTATCGGCACCTCGCATCGATGCATCTTTCGTGCGACTCCGAATCCGACCTCGCGGTCGTGGCGAAACAACTGAATGATCTGGGAGTCGCGTCGACGATTGCCGGCACGACTCTCACGTGCCTCGATCCGGTATTCGGACATTCCGTGGTGATCGACGTCGGGAGTCCCCATGCTCTGACCCCGTCTCAGCAGCGCGCGTTCAACGGCCCCGGAGAACAGACCCGAAGCAATGCCCGGGCCGACGCCGTCGTCAACCAGACTCCGCCACCGCCACGTCGCGTCGGCCACGTGGTTCTCGCGACCCCGCACTTCATGGAGTCGATCGACTTCTACGTGAAGGGTTTGGGGTTCAAGGTCTCCGACGGGATGTTCAAGGGGATGCTCACCTTCATGCGGATCGAATCCGACCATCACAACCTGCTCATCCAGCCCGGACCCACTTCGTATCTCAACCACTACGCGATCGAAGTCGACGACATCGACGCGGTGGGCCAGTTCGGACGCGCCGTCCTCGCCGAATCTCCCGATGCCGACGTCGTCGGGATGGGGCGACACAATCTCGGGTCGAATGTGTTCTGGTACCTGCGAGACCCGGCTGGCAACATGTTCGAGTTCTTCTCCGACATGGATCAGATCGTCGATGACGAAGAGTGGGACCGTGTTCATCGCCGTGACGATTGGGACGGCGCCGACGGTCCGGCCGGCTTCTCGGTATGGGGTCCGAAGGATCCGCCGCCCGCCTTCATCAACCCGCCCGACGCCCCGGCGATCGCCGCGGCTCGCGAAGCCCTCGGACTGCGCTGACGTCGTGGATCTCGGCATCTCTGGCCGCTGGGCGATCTTGTTCGGATCGAGTCGCGGACTCGGTCGGGCCTGCGCCGACAGCGTTGCGCGCGAGGGCGTCAACGTCGTCATCAATGGACGCACGTCTGACGACGTCGAACGGGCGTGTGCCGAGATCGTCGCGGCGCACGGGGTCCGCGCGCTGGCCGTCGTAGGCGACTCGAGCACGTCGGAGGTTCACGAGGCTCTCGTCGCCGCCTGTCCCGAGCCCGACATCGTTCTGTTGAACGGCGAGGGCCCGGCTCCGACTCGTTTCGCCGATCTCCGGGCCGACCAATGGGAGCGCGCTCTGCGACAAGGCCTCGTTGGGCCGGTGTCGTTCGTGCAGCGCGTCCTCCCCGGGATGATCGAGCGCCGATTCGGGCGCATCGTCGCCATCAGTTCGGCGATGGTCAAGTCGCCGAACTCCATGATGAGCCTGTCGCACGGAACACGTCTCGGGTTGTCCGGAGTCCTGAAGGGATTGTCGAAGGACGTCGCCAAGTTCAACGTCACGGTCAACCAACTTCTTCCGGAGCGTTTCGACACCGCGCGACAGGAGCAGATGGCGCAGGTGGCGATGAAGGTCAAGGGAATCACGTACGAGCAGGCTCGCGCCGAGCAGATCGCGTCCATCAAGGCCGGCCGTCTCGGGCAGGCGCACGAACTCGGTGACGCGTTCGCGTTCATGTGCTCGGCTCAGGCGGGATACCTGAGCGGGCAGAGCTTGCAGCTCGACGGCGGAAGTTACGAAGGAGTGTTCTGATGCGAACTGCACGTGCGATCGAGTCGATCGTCGACGAAATCGAAGCCGAATCGGCGTCACTCGATCGTCTCGCCGACGAGGCCGATTCACTCGGCCGAGCGCCTCGCGAGCTGGTCGATCTCATGCGCTGTATCAGGGTGCCGATGGTCAAGGCTCCGGTCGAAGTCGGTGGTGACCATCTGCTGCTCGCTGACCAGCTCACGTTCTTCTCGGCGTTGTCGTACCGGAATGCCACCGCAGCCTGGACCGGATTCAACCACGCCGGCGCCTGCGGTATGGCCGGGGCGCGACTCGGTGACGCTGGTGTGAACGCCTTGTTCGCGGGCGACGCGAGTCCGTTCATGGCCGCGGTCGCGGCACCGTCGGGCACCTTCCGCCGAGTGGACGGCGGCTACGAGTTGACGGGCCGCTGGAAGTACGCAAGCGGTGTTCCGCATTCGGAATGGATCCTTCTGACCGCACTCAGCGAAGGCGACGCGCCCCACCCGATGATCCTGATCGTGCGCGCCGAGCAGGTGGTCGTGACCGGCGAGTGGAACGTCATGGCGCTCAAGGGCACCGGAAGCATCGACGTCATTGTCGATAAGGCGATCGTGCCCGATCACCTGGCGATCGATCCGTTCGTACCGATCGAGCGCGGAGGGCCGATGTACAACCTCTCGTACCAGGGATACGTCGCGCCGGAGAACCTCGGGTTCACTCTGGGCGTTTGTCAACGATTCGTCGACGAATTGATCGTCTACGCCAAGGGGAAGGCCCGCGGCTTTGACGGCAGGCTGGCCGATCGCGGGGCGTTCAAGTACGAACTCGGGAAGGCTCAGATCCAGATCGAGGCTGCACGAGGATTCGCCCGCTCGGAATTTTCGGCGGTCGACGACATATTGCGCCGTGGTGACACCCTCGACTTCGCGGGTAACGACCGCCTCGGGGGAGTGACCGCGTACGCCACCGACTTGGCCGTGAGCGCCGTGACTCACCTGTTTCACTTCGCCGGTGCGGGTGCGCTGTTCAATTCGAGTGTTCTGTCCCGTCTGTATCGCGATTCGGTTGGGTCCCATCAACACCTCGTGGCTTCGAACATCGCCTACGACCGTCGCGGCGAGCGGATGGTCTCGGCCTGACCTCCACGGCGCTACCGTCGTCACGTGCGCGGTAAACCTCTCCTGTCGGTGTTTTTCACCGTCTTCCTCGATCTGCTCGGATTCGGAATCCTCATTCCGGTCTTCCCTCTGCTGATCAGCCCCGGATCGCCGTTTCGAGTGACCCCGGAGAGTTGGTCGTTCACCGAGGGTTTGATCATGCTCGGGTGGCTTCAGGCCGCGTATCCGCTGGCGTCGTTCATCGCCGCACCAATTCTCGGCCAGTTGTCCGATCGTTTCGGTCGTCGACCGGTGCTCGCGCTGTCGATCTTCGGCACGGCCCTTGGTTACATGTTGTTCGCTGTTGGTATCAGCACGGCGAGCATTCCACTCTTGTTCGCCGCCCGTGCGCTCGACGGATTCACCGGTGGAAACATCGCGGTGGCGCAGGCTGCCATCGGTGACATCAGCGACGACTCGAATCGTGCTCGCAACTTCGGTCTCATCGGCGCGGCTTTCGGCTTGGGGTTCATCATCGGCCCATACCTAGGCGGCAAACTCAGCTCGCCGAACACGAGTTTCTACGGTCTGTTCGACACGCCCAGCTGGTTCGGTGCCACGACACCGTTTTGGTTCGCAGCGATCTTGTCGCTCACGAACTGCGCACTGATTCTCGGAGCGTTCCCCGAGACACTGCGCGAGAAGAGTGCGCAGACCAAGTTGAACGTGATGCGTTCGGTCCAGAACGTCATCACCGGTTTCTCGTCCGATCGTCTTCGTGTCGTGCTGGCATCGGCCTTTCTCTGGAATGCCGGTTTCACGTTTTTCACGACGTTCTTTGGTGTCTATCTGCGCAACGAGTTCGGTTACAGCGCGTCGCAGACCGGCGACTACTTCGCGATCGTGGGTCTGTTCATCGCCATCTCGCAAGCAGTCTTGGTGGGTCGGGTGGCGAAGTCGTTCTCCGACTACAAGGTGCTCCGGTTCAGCTTCTTCGGCCTGGCATCGATGATGCTCCTGTACTTCGTCACGCCCACGTCCACCACGTTCTGGATCTACGCCATCATTCCGTTCTTCACCGCATCGAATGGTCTGTCGATCGCCAACGTGTCGAGTCTGGTGAGTCGTTCGGCGCTGCCCGGCCAACAAGGACAGGCGCTAGGAGTCCTGTCGAGCGTTCAGAATCTGGCCCAGGTTCCGGCTTCGATACTGGTGGGTTACATCACGTCCGGGATCACCTCGAGCCAGCCGCTATTGGTGTCGACAATCTGTATCGCATCGGCTGGTGTGGTGTTCACGCTGTTCTTCCGCCCGAAGTACGTGGGCCCCGCTGTCGGGTCACCAGCGCACCCCGCCTAGGATCGCTCCATGCCCACACCCCTCCGCAAGCGATCCGATGGAATCCAGACGATGGCTCTGGTCAAGAAGTTCGCCCGCGCCGAACTCGACAAGTACGGCGCGGTGAAGTTCAACCTCGATCGAGTGCTCGAGAAGTCGGGTGTGTCGCGAAGCTCGGTGTATCACCACTTCGGTAGTCGCGACGGCCTGATAGCGACAGTCGAAGTCGATC
>VERK01000112.1 GCA_018882725.1 Actinomycetota bacterium
AGCCAGTGCTTCGAGGATGTCGGCCGTTTCGCGGGTCATCGATGCAAACGGTGAGTGATCGGTGTCGAGTTCGATCGTGTGAGTGCATCGCGTGGCCATGAGGCGTTGGTGTTCGGGATGCACCGAGTCGTCGCGCGTACACAACACGTAGGTGGAGGCGATGTGGTCGCGTCCGTTGCCGGTGACCGGCTGGGTGACGGTCGACATCGGCTGCGGCGAGAGACGGGCCAACGACGATGTGATCGTGGCCTCGTCACAGCAGTTGTAGAGAGCAGGCCCGGCCAACACGGGGTCGAGAACCGACGTGCCGTCGGGCTGGCCCACCATCGCGGCCCCGAGGCCCACGTCGTGACGCGGGAACGACCCGAGCGCACTCATGACCGACTCGCCCGAGTTCAAGGCGAATGCCGCCACGTACACCAGATGACTCGCGAGGGGAGTGCGGTGACTCGCCTCGGTGATCACGGCGCCGCCGTAACTATGGCCCACCAACACCGGCTCGTTCACGCCGCGATCGCGCAGCAACGTGAGCACGTTCGACACCTCGGCGGCGTCGCCGTACAGATCGGAGAGTGGGGCGGTGGAGGCTCCGTGTCCGGGGAGATCGATCGCCAGACTCGGCACGCCGCGTCGCTCGAGTTCGGCCTGGAGCGACGCCCAGCACCACGCACCGTGCCAGGCGCCATGGACGAGCACCACGTGACGAACTGTCATGAGGCGATGGTGTCACCCCGGGCCGGGTCGGGCCGAATCAGGTGACTGTCAGCGGCGGGCCGGCAGCGAGGTGTTGACCCAGCTGGCCGCGAAACCAACGGCCAACGTGCCGAGGACGAGCGAGCCGTCGGAGACGTCGGTGGTTGCCGACAGGACCATGGCGGTCGCGGCGGCGATGACGCTCAGTACGAAGGCCAGGACGCGAGTGTGCACGCGACGGACGAGGTCGAGGCGTAGCGGTCGGACTTCTCGGTTGCGGTCGATGGGGTGAAGAGTCAGCATGTCAATCGCCTCGTGGAACTGATGATGCCAGCGTGGTGTGACGTGTCGTACGGGTTGTCATCGAATTGGAGTCGTCGTCACACAATCGGAACAATCCGGCCGGCCACTCGTAACCTGCGCGTCATGACTGCGTCGCCTACCACTACCCACAAGCCTCTCGACGTCTTCCGACTCGACGGCCGCGTCGCCATCGTGACGGGCGCTTCGGCTGGTCTCGGTGCGCACTTCGCCCGTGTGCTGCACGCAGCCGGAGCGAAAGTGTCGGTGGCGGCCCGCCGAGTCGAGCGCCTCGAATCGCTCGTGGCCGAACTGCCCGGTGCCATCGCCATCGGCGCCGACGTGAGCTCGCCGTCCGACCGCGAGCGGCTGGTGGCCGAGACCACCGAACGACTCGGACCGCCAAAGATCCTCGTCAACAACGCGGGCATCGGGCACAAGGTCGCCGTCGAGGACGAAGACCTCGAGACGTTCCGTGAAACCATGGAAGTGAACGTGACGGCCCTCTGGCATCTGTCGAAGCTGGTGGCGCCGCACATGATCGCCGACGGTGGCGGCAACATCGTGAATATCGCGTCGATGTACGGAATCGTCGGGGCCGCGCCGGTGAAACAGGCGCACTATTGCGCATCCAAAGGTGCCGTCATCAATCTCACGCGCGAACTAGCGCTGCAGTGGGCGCGCAAGGGCATTCGCGTGAACGCGTTGTGCCCTGGTTGGTTCCCCACCGAGATGACCGTGGCCATGGAAGAAGAGGCGAGCATGGCGTACGTACGTCAGATGTCGCCGTTGCCACGCCTCGGCGAACTCGACGAACTCAACGGTGCGCTGTTGCTTCTCGCATCCGATGCCGCATCGTTCATGGTCGGCCAGACCGTCGTGGTCGACGGCGGCTGGACCGCGCGTTGATCCTGCACCTCGCGGTTCGTTCCGACTGGCACGCCGCACGGGCGAGCGGGTCGTACCCGTGGTCCACCCGCGGTCGTACCGTCGAGCAAGAGGGATACGTGCACTGCAGTCACGATCACCAGTGGCGCGGTGTTCGCGATCGTTTCTACGCCGATCTCGCCGACGACGAACTCGTTCTGTTGGTGGTGGACGAAACCAAGTTGTCGTCGCCGGTCGTGGTCGAGCAGATCGGTGGTGCGCCCGAAGCGTTTCCGCACATTTACGGTCCGCTCGACATCGCGGCCGTGGTCGAAGAGCGCGCTGTCACGCGCGATTGATCAGGTTCAGATCGCGGGGGTCAGGTGCGCCCACGGCGCGGCCGTTTCGAGCTGCGACGCCAATCTGATGAGGACGTCTTCGCGACCGTAGGCGGCGACCAGTTGGATTCCGACCGGTAGTCCTTCGGGTGTGCGATGCAACGGAAGGCTGATGGCAGGTTGGCCGCTCTGGTTGAACTGACCCGTGAACGTGACCCACTCGCCCGCGCGCGCGAGCGGTGCCATCGGACGACCCGGATCGTTGACGATCGTGCCGACCTTCAGGGCTGGCTCTGACGTGGTGGGCGTGACGAGGATGTCCCAGCCGTCGGCCCACCACTGCTGCAATCGACGACGGTACGTGGAGGTCCCGGCGAGGGCCGCCGCGTAGTCGACACCCGACACCTTCTCGGCGAACTTGGCTTGGGCCCAGTTCATGAGTTCGACGTCGTCGACGGTGATCTCACGACCGAGGGTGTCGGCGAAGCGACGCAATGACATGCCCATGTTGGTGCTCCACATCGCGGCGAAGGTGCTCGTCTGCGAGGTGTCGGCCAGCACATCGGGCCACGCCGCTTCCACGTTGTGCCCGAGCGACTCGAGGAGTGCGCCTACGGCGTTCACGCCCTTGGAGCATTCCTGGTGCACCGCGAAACCACGTGGGCTGTGATCGAGAATTCCGATTCGCAAGCGACCAGTCGGTGCGCCGAGTTCGTCGACGTACGGCCGAGCGGGCGGTGGTGCGATGACGGTGTCGCCCACGCCCGGGCCGTGCACGGCATCGAGCAAGCGAGCAGTGTCTCGGACGGAGCGGCTCACACACAATTCGACACCGAGTCCACTTTCGTCGCGGAACGGCGCCAACGTGATCCGACCCTGTGAGGGCTTGAGCCCGACCAGGCCGCAACACGCGGCTGGAATACGAATGGACCCACCACCATCACTCGCGTGCGCGATCGGCACCATGCCGGCGGCCACGGCGGCCGCGGCGCCACCGCTCGATCCTCCTGATGTGCGCGATGTGTCCCATGGATTGCGAGTGGGGCCCCACGCTTCGGGTTCTGTCACCGGAACGCTGCCGAGTTCGGGGCTGTTCGAACGACCGAGCGACACGAGCCCGGCCGACTTGAATCGGCTCACGAGCGTGGTGTCGGCGGGAGCGATGTAGTTGGCCGCCTTGAACGCCTTGTTTCCGTGGCTGATCGGGAGACCGGCCTCGGTTGCGTGAAGATCCTTCAGCAGATACGGAACACCGCGAAATGGTCCGGAGGGCAGCGACGGGTCACTCGCTGCGCGACGTGCATGGTCGTACCAGCGGTAGGTGACAGCGTTCAACGCACCGTCAAGACGTTCGATGCGTTCGGCCGCGGCGTCCACGAGTTCGAGTGGCGATGCATCGCCCCGTGCGACCATCTCGGCTTGAGCGGTGGCGTCGAGCCAGCGGGTGTCATCCGACAGTGAAGTCATGGGCCTGTCTTATCAGGGCGTGAGCGTGCAGGAACAACGGCTTCGCCGTCACTAGGGTGATCACTCGTGCCCGAGGCCGCCTCACTCACTGATCCTGCTCGGAGCAACCGCGCCCTGTTGCGGCACGCGTCCGTCCGGCGCGTGCTCGGGTCGAGCGTCTGTGTGAACGCGGGGGTGATGCTCCAGGCCACGGCTCTCGGCAAACAGGTGTACGACATCACCGGTCGTGAGCTCGACATCGGCTTGCTCGGACTGGCCGAGTTCCTGCCCGCCGCGTTGTTGGTTCTCGTGACCGGCTCGGTGGCCGACCGTTTCAATCGCAAGATCGTCGGGTCGCTCGCGGTCTCCGGTGAGTTGATCTGTTCGATCGCGTTGGCGTTGTACGCGATGTCGAAGCCGACGGCTGTCTGGCCGCTCTTCGTCATCGCGGTTGGATTCGGAGCCTGTCGCGCGTTCGCGGCGCCATCGATTCGTTCGATTCCACCGATGGTCGCACCGGATGGAACGCTGCCACGCGTCATTGCGTTGTACTCGGCCACGTGGACCGGCGCCGCCATTGTCGGTCCGGCCGCGAGCGGTTTCTTGTACGCAGTCGATCCGTCGTTGTCGTATTGGGCCTCGGCCGCGCTCATCGTTCTCGGGATCTGGCAGTTGGCTCGTGTGAAGTTCTTGCGACAGCCTGATCCGCCGGCTCCCGACTCGAAGGTCACGTTGAGCTCAGCCTTCGAGGGGCTCCGCTTCATTCGCCGCACACCCATCTTGCTGGCGGCAATCTCACTCGATCTCTTCGCCGTTCTCTTCGGTGGCGCGGTCGCTCTGTTGCCGGCAATCGCGGAAGATCGTCTCGGGGTGGGTGACGTGGCGTATGGCTGGTTACGCGCGGCTCCGGGGATCGGGGCCGCACTCATGGCGATACTTCTCGCCTCGCGTCCCGTCACGCGTCGAATCGGAAACGTGTTGCTGGTGGCCGTCGGTGTGTTCGGTGTCGCCACGGTGTTTCTTGGAATCACCACCAGTTACGTAGTCGCGTTCGCCTGCTTGGTGATTCTCGCCGGGGCCGACATGGTGAGTGTGTTCATCCGCAGCACGTTGGTCCCGCTCGTGACACCCGATGACAAGCGCGGACGCGTGATGGCGGTCGAGAACGTGTTCATCGGCGCAAGTAACGAACTCGGCGCCTTCGAGAGCGGAGTAGCCGCGCAGGCCTTCGGTACTCAGGCTGCGGTCATCGGAGGAGGAGTGGCCACGCTCGGCGTGGTGGCCGCGTACTCGGTGGCGTTCCCCGCTCTGCGTCGTGTGAACCGGTTCGAGGAGCTCGATCCGGACCCTACGCCTTGACGGCGAGCCACACGATCAGTGGCACCACGATCCACGACAGGACGAGAAGAACGATCGCGTAGGCCGCGAAGTTGTAGCTCTCGTCGCGTGGCGGTTTGCCAGCTGCGCCGACCGTCTCCCACAACGCTCGCATCGGCTGATCGGTCGACAACTTGATTCGGCGTCGAGCCACGCTCGCGCTGAAGAGTGCGACCCACGACAACGACGCGAGCACCACGAACAGAACGACGCCGAGCACGATCACACCCGCGGTGGTGTCGAGCGCCGCGCGAGCAGCGCTTTGTACACCGCTCACGACCGAAGTGAGTACCGCGCCACCGAGCAGAAAGGTGGGGAGTCCGAGCGCCTTGGTGTTCATGCCCGCTTGCACGCGCCGCATGTCGAGCCGTGATCGCCGCAACATCGATCGATCGGGAGTGCCCCACGGCGAGTTGGCCTCACGTCGTTCGTACAAACCGGCCACACGGCCGGCCAATCGATTGATGTGGCTGCGCACGATCCAGCGCGTGACCTGTTGGACCAGCCACTGGGCGACCGGTTTCAGCGGCCCGAGGCGTCGCATCTCGGCTGGTCGGGCACCATTGCGGTCGAGTACCTCGAGTCCGCGAACCATCATGCGGTGTGCCTCTTCGAAACGATCGGGTCGATGCAACGGATGGATGGCCGACATCTCGGCCACCATTTCCTTCTCCACCTTGCCCCTGCCGCCGATCTGGGTCAGCAGCACGTCCTTCTCCTCGTCGGTGTCGGCCCGCAAAACACGAAGGGCGTCGAGGCGATCGAGCAGGAGTTCAGCCGCCGTCTCGATCGTCGGCTCGCTCGAGGAGTCGCTTCTCCGTTCACCGGCTGATTCGTTCACGATTCGGAAAATAGTCGGTGTCGGGCGGATTCGCAGACGGGTCGTTACCGTAGGGGGCGTGAAAGGTCAGTTCGTCAAGAAGTTCTTCGCCGAGTTCCGCGAGTTCATCAACAAGGGAAATCTCGTCGCCATCGCGATCGGTTTCGTCATGGGTTCGGCGTTCACGGGCCTGGTCACGGCCCTGGTCGAGAACGTGATCATGCCCACGGTGGCGATTCCTTTCGGGAAGCCCAATTTCGACGACGTGCTCATCCTCACCATCAATGATGCCGAAATTCGTTTCGGCGCGTTCCTGACGGTGGCCGTGACGTTTCTCTCGATTGCGTTCGTCCTGTTCACCATCTTGAAGATCTACAACCGAGCCACCGGGGACGTAGCCGTGGCTCCGCCGTCCGAAATCGGCCTGCTCACCGAGATCCGCGACGAACTGCGCGCACAGCGCCCCACCAACGGCTGATCGTGCGGCGCCTTCTCCTCGTTGTGGTTGCGCTGGCGACGACCGCGTGCTCGTCCGGATCGTCGACGCCCGCGGTCACGTCGACAGTGCCGGCCACCATCGCTGGTGTGGGCTCGTTGCCACCCATCGGTCTGTATCTCGAAGCGCTTGGTGGGGCTCCGTCCACGTTCCCCGATGGTCAGCAGGTTCCAGTGCAGCAGTCGACCGTTGGCGAAGCGGCAACTGGTCCACGCGTGCTGATGATCGGTGACTCCATCTTGGCGATGGTGTCGCGTCGGTATACGAATGCGGCCTGTCAGTCGATCGTGCCACTCGGCTGGCAGATGTCGATCGAGGCCGAAATCGGTCGCGGCATCACGTTCGCGCCAACCGTTCTCGAAGCCAAGGACGCCGATCAGTGGGATGCGTTCGTGTTGTTCTTGGGCACCAACTATTGGGGTAATCGCCCCGAGTTCAAGCGTGTACTGGGGCAGGTGCTCGACGAGATGTCGCCACGCCCGGTCGTGCTGTTCACCACCAGCGAGTTCCGGCCCAGTCAGCGTGACGTGAATTCGGTGATCGAGAACGAAGTTCTCACGCGGGAAAACGTCTGGTTCGTCGACTGGCGGGCCATCTCGAAGGCGCCGGGAGTTCTCGCCGGTGACGGCATTCACCCATCGGACGACGGCAACGACTTCTTGGTCGAGAAGATCTCGCAGGTTCTCGGACGCGCTCCCGGTGACGAGAAGGGCGCCTGTCTGGCCTCTGACTTCAAGGCTGATGAGGAAGCACCCGACGCCATTCGCGACATCGTCGATGATGGGGCCGCGGGCGATGCGACCGACGACACCGGCGCCCCGAAGACGTCGTCCACCACACCACGAACCCCAGGAGATTCGACGCCGTAGCGAGTTGTCGCATCGTCGTCGATCCCACACACTGATTCCGTGCTCCAGGTCCAGTCTCTTCACGTCGAGATCGGTGGTCGTCTCGTCGTCGAGGACGCCACGTTCACG
>VERK01000318.1 GCA_018882725.1 Actinomycetota bacterium
TCACAGGTCCGTGGAATAATCCCTAGACCGTGCAACAACTCGAACGCGTCACCAACCTCCTGACTCTGCTCATCTCGGCGCGACGACCAGTCACGTTCGAGGAGATTCGCAACGAGTTGCGAGGTCAGTATCCCGACAACTTGTCGGCGGCCCGAGCGGCATTCGAGCGCGACAAGGCGATTTTGCGACAAGAGGGTGTACCCATCGAGCAGAGCACCTTGGGAGGCGATCAGGCCGGGCAGATGGCCTACCGCGTTCCGCGCAGTGCATACGAGGCCGTCGACTTCGGGCTCGACGACGATGAGGCCCGTGCCCTGCGACTCGCCGTCGGGGCCGTGCGCCTCGGAACCACCTGGTCGCGTGACGCGTTGTGGAAAGTCGACTTGTCCGGAGATTCGGCCGATGACGTCAGTAGTGATGGCGTACCGGTCGCTGCATCGATCCCGGTCGACCCACGTCTGCCCGCTCTGCACCGAGCCCTCGCTCAACGCTCCACCGTGTCGTTCTCTTATCGCGGCAAAGCGCGACGCCTCCAGCCGCATGGTCTCTTGGCTCGTGACGGGTGGTGGTACGTGGTGGGTCACGACCTCGAGTTCGACACGCAACGCACCTATCGAGTCGATCGCATCGAGAGCGATGTGAACGTCGGTGACGCGGGTTCGTACACGATCCCCACCGACTTCCGGGTGCGCGACTCGTTCCCGTCCGACCCGAAACTCCTGCCCGACAACGTCGACGTCGGAGCCGACGTTGCGGTGGTCCGAATCGATCCGTCCGACGTCGGGGTGGTGCTCGGGCAGTACGGCCGCGATGCGGTGGTGGCCGAGAACCCCGACGGGTCGTTCGACTTCAACATTCCTTGCAGCAACGTGCAGGCGTTCACTCACTGGCTCTTCGGCTTCCTCGAGCGAGCCGAAGTGGTGTCGCCTCCGGCGTTGCGAGCCCTCGTGGTCGAATGGCTCGAAGATCTCGTGAAGGCACCGCTGTGAGCCGTCGCGGCCCTCGTCCGGTCAACGAGCGTCTGCGTGGCCTCCTCGTGATGTTGCCGTGGCTGGCCGAGCGGCAGATGGTGTCCACCGAGGAGATGGCCGCACACTTCGACCTACCGGTCGACGATCTCGTGGCCGATCTCACGTTGGCGTCGATGTGCGGTATCTCGCAAGATCCACGCCACCTCATCGATCTCTACATCGACGAGGGCATGGTGCACTTCGGAATCACCAAGTACTTCGAGCGTCCGTTGCGCCTCAGCCAAGCCGAAGCGGCATCGCTCGTAGTCGCGGCCAAGGCGGCGTCAGCCCTGCCGGGTGCCCACGAATCAGATGCGCTGTCACGGGCCATTCGCAAGATGGAAGTGGTTCTCGGTGCCGACGCGGTGAACACGGTCGACGTTCAGATCGACCTGCCCGAGACCGTTCCGCCGTTGCGTGACGCCGTGGCCGACCGCGCCGTCGTGGTGCTCGAGTACTGGACACCCGACTCGGGCCGAACCGCTCGCCGTGTGGTCGAACCGATCGAGGTGTTCAGCGACGGCCCGCATTGGTACCTGCGCGGCATCGATCGCGATCAGCGCGCCGAGCGCACGTTTCGCGTCGACCGCATCGCCGAATGGGCCCGTAGCGGCGAGCAACACTCGGCACCGTTCACGCCACGCCGTGATTGGTTCGCCGACGCGCCCGAACTGCCTGACGTGACAC
>VERK01000113.1 GCA_018882725.1 Actinomycetota bacterium
GCCAGAGACCGGCCCAATTGTCGAGCACACCCGCCGCACCCGGAGCCGCGAACACCAGGAAGTTCTTCATCCACTGCTTGGGGCGAGCTTCCGTGAACAATGCGCCCATCATGACGGCACCTCAGGATTCAGAACCTCGAGATTCGGTGCCTCGGAGATTGGAGACGACGTGACACGGAACGCGTGATCGGCGAATGCGAGCATCGCGGTATCGCCCGACGAATCACCATAGGCGTACACGATCGGCCGCTCCTCTCCGAGCCACGCACGCAAACGACGTTCCTTCTCCGCACCGCGGCAGTTGGCTCCGCGAAGACGACCGGTGCACACGCCCTGCTCGTCGACCTCCACATCGGTCGACAACACCGCGTGAGCGCCCAGGTGCCTGGCCAGCGGTTCGAGGTACGAGCGGAACGACGCCGACACCAGAACGATGTGGTGACCCTTCTCGGCGTGCCAGCGCAGGCGCGCCATGGTGTCGGCGCGGAGATGCCGGCGAACGAAGCCGACTTCGAATTCGGCACCCAGTCGATCGACAGTGTCGATCGGCAGACCACGGACGGCCGCCGCCGTGACCACTTCCTTGACCCGATCGCGACGCCGGGTTGCCACCGCTGTCGCCAGACTCGGACTCCGCGAAGCCAGTCCGGCCAAGAGACGCGGGCCGCGCAGACGCCACAAGAACGGCACGACGCAATCGCGTGTGGTCAAGGTCTTGTCGACGTCGAAAGCGGCCACCGTCTCCATGGGCACGGGGAGATTACCGACCCGCCACGAGTGACGCCCGGACGGTCCACCAATCTGGCCAACTCTTCGAAACGACCGAGTCGTCGTCGAGAGTGATACCCGGAACGCGCAGAGCCAACAGCGACCAGGCCATCGCCAGGCGATGATCGTGATGAGTGGCCAACTCGGCTCCGTGGTACGACTCGGGAACCGATGGACTGATCACGATGCCATCGTTCGTGACTTCGGTTTGACACCCGATCGCTCGCAATCCGTGAGCCAAGTCACCGAGACGATCGCTCTCCTTGTTGCGGATGAACCCGACACCACGAATGTGAGTGGGAGTGTCTGCGAACGCGGCCACTGCGGCAAGAGAGGGAACCAAATCGGAGACATCGGCCATGTCGACATCGATTCCTCGCAAGGACGCGCCACCGTGCACCCGCGTACCCTCACCATCGATCTCCGCGACACAGCCCATGCTCTCGAGTAGAGACGCAAAAGCCGAGTCACCTTGCAATGAACCGGTGGTCAGTCCCGGAACCACGACGTCACCTGCCGTGATCGCGGCGGCCGCCAACGGATACGACGCCGAGGATGCATCGGGTTCGATCAGGTAATCGATGGCGCGATAGCCGTCGGGTGCCACCTCGATCGTCTGATCGGAGATGGCGATTCCGGACGCTCCGAACGTTGACATCACCGCGGCCGTCATCGCCACGTACGGGCGCGACACCAATGGAGACGTGAGGCGGATCGACAGACCCTCTTCGAGCAACGGGGCAATGAGCATCAAGGCGGTCACGAACTGACTGCTCACGTCTCCGGGTAGTTCGACCGTTCCACCACGCAGATCGCCGCGCGAGACGCGTACTGGGAGACATCCCACCTCACCGAGCGTTTCGATGCGGGCACCGAGACGACTCAGCGATTCGTGCAGAGCGGCCATCGGTCGAGCGCGCAGACGTTCAGCACCCGTGACGACAGACGAATCGGTGCCGAGTGCCGCGACGGCGGTGAGGAACCGCGACGTCGTGCCAGCCAACAAAGCATCGACTTCCACTCCCCCGCGAATTCGCCCGCCGTGTCCCGACACCGTGAAACCACCATCGGATTGATGGATGATCGTCGCACCCAAGCGAGTGAGGCCGTTGATCATCGCGCGCGTGTCGTCCCCGTCCGGGCAACCGCGAACATGGCTGACCCCGTCGGCCAGTGCCGCGCAGACGAGCGCCCGGTTGGCGATGCTCTTCGAACCAGGAACGTTCACCGTGGCCCGAACAGGTGCCGACGCGACGTCGAGAGGACGAGTCATGACAACCGCGTGATCGAGGGTCGAAAGCCCCGGGCCATCAAGCCGCCGCGGAACAACTCGGCGGCATCGGCTTCCACGAGGACGACCGCGATACCGCGATCTCCTTCCACCGAGTGCACGACTTCGAAGTTCGGGATGTTGACCCCGAGTTCGGCGGCCAGCGTGAAGACTTCGGCGGCGGCACCCGGACGGTCGGGAATCGGGATGCGCACCTCGGCCAGGTCGTCGGGCCGAGTGACCCGCGACGGGAGATTGGCCCGCGCCTCACGTGCACTCGTGAGTCGAGCGAGCAGAGCCGTGCGATCGCCACTAGCGACGACACCGCGCATGTCACCCAGACCGGCGATCAGTGCATCGAGCGCGGCCACGATGGCATCGCGGTTCTCGTCACAGATGTCGAGCCAGATACCGGGCTGACCCGATGCGATTCGCGTCATGTCGCGAAAGCCACCAGCGGCCAGCCGTAACAACGCGATGTGCTCTTCGGCGCGCGAACCGGCCAGACGCATGAGAGTCGCCGCCGTGAGGTGAGGAACGTGGCTCACAACCGCGACCAAGCTGTCGTGACGCTCGGGTTCGAGGCCCACGACCTCGGCCCCCAACTCGCTCACCGCGGCCGCCACGGTGGCGAATGCATCGTCGGACGTGTTGGCGGTCGGAGTGAGCACCCACACCGCTCCCACGAACATCTCGGCGTCGGCGCCGTCGAGACCATCGAGTTCGCTACCCGCCATCGGATGTCCGGCTACGAATCGCGAGTCAGTGATCGCACGAGCCAAAGCCGTCTTGACACTGCCCACGTCGGTCACGACACCGTTCGTGTCGCGCAACGCTCGCTCGACTTCGGTGCGCAACGCCTTGGGTGGAACCGCCACGAACGTGACCGCGGCATCGGCCGCCAGGCCGGCCTCGTGGATGATTCCGCGCTCACGAGCGACCGCGACTCGCGTGCCGTCGACATCGGTTCCGTGGACACGCCAACCGCGCTCGGACAGCGCCAGAGCGACCGATCCCCCGATCAGGCCGAGGCCAAGGACGTTGGCGACCCGATCACTCATCGCCACGAGGGTACCGAGCCACGGCACTGGTGAGGCTTCTCAATTCGTCGAGCGTGAGCTCACGACAGGCACCCGGACGAAGCGTTCGATCGGAGATCGGTCCGATGCGAACACGAACCAGTCGCTGCACCGGATGGCCAACCGCGTCACACATCCGGCGAATCTGTCGATTGCGACCTTCGTGAATGGTGATTCGCAGCAAACCAGGTTCGGGTTGCGACACCTGTGCCGGCGCGGTCCGGCCGTCTTCCAGTTCGACACCTTCGCGAAGTTGTCGCAACTCGCCGGGCGCCACCTGACCGCCTGCCACATGGGCGAGGTACTCCTTGTCGACACCGTGAGACGGATGTGCGATTCGATGCGCGAGATCACCATCGTTGGTGAGAAGCAAGAGACCCTCGGTTTCGGCGTCGAGTCGCCCGACCGGGAACACACGCGGTTCGGTCGGAACCAAGTCAAGCACGATTGGCCGCCCCTGTGGATCATGCGCCGTGGTCACGACTCCCGAGGGCTTGTTGACGAGGTAGTACACCAAGCCGGGCTTGACTCCGATCGGCACGCCGTCCACTTCGACCAGATCGTGATCGACGTCGACGCGACGGCCGAGTTCGGCGATTTCTCCGTTGACGGTGACGCGTCGTTCGGCGATGAGTTCTTCGCACGTGCGGCGCGAGCCGAACCCGCGCACAGCCAGAACCTTCTGTAGCCGCTCACCTTGCGGGAGAAGACGAGACTTCTCGGCCCACTGCTCCCAGAGCGGTTTCTCCACCGTCACTCCGAGGAAGGTGCGTTCGACGGCTGATCGGTCGTGACATCAGAAACGACATCAGCTGCCTTCGGGATCCGCAAACCTTGTTCGAGCGCCTCCACCACTTCGGCATCGGGCACGAACTCGACGATCGGCGGCAGATCGTTCACCGAGTTGATGCCCAACTTCTCGAGAAACGCCGGAGTGGTTCCCCACATCACGGCCTGACCCGGTCCGGGATCACGTCCGACTTGATCGATGTAACCGCGACTCTGCAGGGTGCGAAGAACACCATCTGGGTCGACTCCACGAATGGACGCGATCTGACTACGCGAGATCGGCTGCTTGTACGCCACGATCGCGAGCGTTTCGAGAGCCGCACCGGAGAGTCGCGCCCGCTGACCATCGAGAATGAAGCGCTCCACGTACGGAGCAAGATCACCACGCGACTGGTAGCGATACCCGCCGGCGATACGCACGAGCTCGAATCCGTGGCCGGCCTCGTCGTACGCCGATGCCAACGACGCGCAGAGTTGGTCGACCACGGCGGCCGGCTGCTCGAGGATCTGGGCCAGCAAGTCGGTGGGCACCGGTTCGGACGCGACGAGGAGGATGGCCTCGAGCGCGCGAACGATCTCGGCGTCGACGGCTCGGGTTGCGGTCTTCTCGGTCATGTCATCCTTCGTAGTCGTCGATGGTGAGCGCGGACACGGAGACGCGGTCGTCGCCACCGGTCCACACGATCTGGACGTCGCCGAACTTTTCACCTTGTTCGAGGTCGACGAGACCCTGCTTGAAGAGTTCGAGAAGAGCGAGGAAGCGCACGATCACTTCCAACCGTTCGACGAAGTCGCGAGTGAGGCGGCGGAACGTGATGCGCCCGACGCGCGGCAGCTCGTCGAGCAGTTCGGCCAATGCGTCGGCGACGTTCGCCTTCACGAGAGTCACGTGGTACAGGTCGAGTCGAGGTTCGGGTTTGGGTGTGGTCGCCCGTAAATAGGCGGCGTGCACCTGGCGGGGCTTCACTCCTTCGAGCAGGTCGGGCATGAGTTCGGCGAAGCGCTCGTCGGGGCCGCACGCCCGGGCGTACGACCGGTCGGCCTCGTCGGCCAGTCGACCGAACACCTGGCCCACGTCCTTGAACGTCTTGCATTCGAGCAATCGGGCCAGGAGCAGGTCGCGCTCTTCCCACAACGCCAGTTCCTCGTCGAGGTCGACGTCCTCACGCCCGGGAAGCAGACGCCGAGCCTTCAACTCGACGAGGGTCGCGGCGATCAACAAGAACTCGGTCGCCACTTCGAGGTCGAGCGACTGCAGCCGCTCGATCTCCTGCAGGTAGGCGTCGACGATCGTGGCCAAGTTGACCTCGTGGATATCGACCTGCTCTTTCAGGATCAGGTGCAACAAGAGGTCGAAAGGTCCCTCGAAAACCGGGGTACTGACCTCGACTGCCATCGACCCCACGCTAATCGGCCCAGGGTTCCAGGGACCGCTAAACACCCGGCCCACGAGGGTCCCGCCAATTAGCCTGAGCAGGTGCCCCGCGTCCTGTCCTGCATTCAGCCGACGGGCAACGTCCATCTCGGCAACTATCTCGGGGCGCTGCGCAACTGGGTCGCCGGCCAGCACGAATGCGATGCGTTCCACGGCATCGTCGATCTGCACGCTCTGACGGTCACCGATTCACCCGGCGTACTCGGACGCAACACTCTCGAATTGGCGGCCACGCTCTTCGCCGTCGGCCTCGATCCCGACGCGGCAACGGTCTTCGTCCAGAGTCATGTTCCCGAGCACCCGCAGTTGGGCTGGATCATGGAGTGCACGGTGTCATACGGCGAATTGAGCCGGATGACGCAGTTCAAGGACAAGGCCGCCAAGCGCGAGGCCGACTTCGTCTCGGCCGGCTTGTTCACCTACCCCGCCCTCCAGGCCGCCGACATCTTGTTGTACGACGCCGACGAAGTGCCGGTGGGTGAAGACCAACGCCAGCACATCGAAATCACGCGCGACATCGCTGAGCGCTTCAACCATCGCTTCGGCCCCACCTTCACGTTGCCCAAGGTGGTCACCCCCAAAGCCGGTGCCAAGGTGACCGACCTCCAGGATCCCACCAGCAAGATGTCGAAGTCGTCGAGTTCGGAAGCCGGCATCGTCTACCTCGACGACGACCCGGCCGCGATCATGAAGAAGTTCAAGCGAGCGGTCA
Organism: Actinomycetota bacterium; assembly: GCA_018882725.1. Lineage (GTDB taxonomy): Bacteria > Actinomycetota > Acidimicrobiia > Acidimicrobiales > Ilumatobacteraceae > Casp-actino8. The sequence goes on from VERK01000113.1 coordinate 6,054, forward strand.
CCGACTCCGAGTCGGAGGTGCGTTTCGATCGCGCCACCAAACCGGGGGTGTCGAACCTTCTCGAAATCCTGGCTGCCTGCACCGGGCGCACACCCGACGCCGTGGCGGCTGACTACTCGCAGTACGGACCGCTCAAGAACGACACCGGCGAGGCCGTCGTCTCCGTGCTGGCTCCCATCCAGGAGCGCTATCGCGAATTGCTGTCCGACCGCGCCGAACTCGCGCGACTTCTCCGAGTGGGTGCCGACAAGGCGCGAGCCGTCGCGTCGCGCACGCTCGAGCGCGCCTACACCAACATCGGAATCCTGCCGCCCACCTGAGCCGACGCGACCGGTCAGGTGATGCCGGTGAGGCGAGCGAACGCCACGATCCGGAAGCGAACACTGCCCGGAGGATGACACGCCACCAACGTGAGCGTCTGATCGTTCGATGCCGACGCCCACAACGCTGGATCATCGGGCTTGAGCACACCCACGGCCGTGACGCTGTAGGTGTAATTGCGACCATTCGTCGTGACGATGATCTGAGAGCCGCGCTTCAGTCGATCGATGTTCCGAAATTCGCGACCGTGCGACGTGCGATGACCAAAGATCGCCACGTTGCCCGGTTGGTTGGGTGAACGCGACTCGGGAATGTGGACCGGATCGAAGTCGACGAGATCGGCGTTCTCGCGCACAGTGGAGCGCAGCTTGATGTCGGGGATCCAGATCTGGCCCGGGAACATGTCACCCACGGGCAGCGGATTGACCGGCGCACCAAGCGTCGCGGCCACCGGGGTTCCGGTGAACCATCCCACTAGGTCGACCACTACTTCGGCCCCACCGGCCGACCAGACCGACAACGCCCGCGAAGACAGCGCAACGGGCAACTGCCCACTCGCGGCCTGACCGACGCGTGAAACAACCAATGACGGCGAGGATCCGCGCTCACGCCGACCAGGGAACACGATCAGATCACCGGGGCCGTGCGTACTCGACACGAATGCATTGACGAGAACGTTTCCGGCTCCCGATAACGCGAATGGAATCTCGGCTGTCCAGCCGGCGTGCAAGGCGACGCCGGCCCCGAGTGGATTGAGCGATCCCGCCGTGTCGTAGAGACGTTGCGGCGGAGCCGACACGAAGAGCCCCTCGTTCGACGACGGTGCCGATTCGCCCGTGTACCAACCGAGAACATCGACGGAGATCTCGCCGGCTGCCGACGCGACGAAGTCGGCTGCGCGTCCCGGAA
>VERK01000319.1 GCA_018882725.1 Actinomycetota bacterium
CCGTTGATGACCACTTTGGCCCCTTCGTTCAGGAACGCGGTGGCGATCGCCAAACCGATTCCGCGGGTTCCGCCCGTCACACAGGCGACCCGTCCGTCCAACGCACCCATCTTCACCCCCAAGCCGCTCGACCCCACGAGCGCGTGTCGAACAGTAGACCCTCGCCGGCGAACTTGACCAGGGCGAGTCAGACCTGCGGGAGGCGAGCCACCAGATCGCCGCGCACCGCGGCTTTGATGGCCTCGACGGCCAGTGCGTGCTGACGGTCGCTGGCCGACTGCCCCGTGGTGAGCCCGGTCAGAGTGGTCGCCACGAACGACAGAACGAGGGCTCGGCGACTCCGGTCGACATCCCCCGTCTCCACGCCGTGGTCGACGATCGAGCGGAAGAAGGTGTCCATGGCGGCCTGGTCGACCTGCACGGCCATCTCGAATTCGGGGTGCCGGGCTACGTCGACCCGCACCGAACCCAAGAATCGAGCCAACGAGGGATCCTCGTTGTTCATCCGGTGCGATTCGTCGAGGATCGCCTCGAAACGCGGTACGAAGCCAGACACGTCGTTGATGGCCTGGTTGAACCGGGCCAAGACCCGTTCCTGGGTGTCGTGGTGGACAGCCACGAAGAGGTCGAGTTTCGACGGGAAGTAGTGGTAGAGAGCGGCCGGGGTGATCCCGGCCTCGGTGGCGATCTCGCGGTTGGTGGTGACCTCGAACCCACGGTCGGCGAAGGCGGCCCGGGCGACATCGAGAATCGTTCGCCGGGTGTCGGCCGAGTCTGTGGCCGGCGGGCGCCCCAAACGCGACGACGATTTCTTCACCCTGCTCACGGCTTCGAGTATGGCCGCGAAGAAGTCCGGCCAGCGGGTCGAGAGGTCCGGCCACGGTTGCCGTATTGATCGGATGGTCAATTACCGTGGCCACGTGGCTGACTCGACTGTCCCCAACCTTCCGTCCCTCGACGACTTCACCCGCGAGGCCAAGGCCTGGCTCGAAGCCAACGCCGAGTACCGCACCTCGGGAACCGAGGAAAAAGACATCGTGTGGGGTGAAGGCGAATTCTCCGTGTCGGTGTTCCACTCGTTGTCGTTCGAGGAAGAGAAGGCGTTGCTCGAACGCGCCAAGGCCTGGACTCAGAAGAAGGCCGAGCGCGGCTATCACGCCATCACGTCACCAGTCGAGCACGGCGGCCTCGGTTATCCGCGTGAGTACTCGCGAGCATTCTCGAAGCTCGAGGCGCAGTTCCAGACGCCGACTGGCCACGAGACGCACAGCGTGACCGTCGGTCTGATCGCGCCCACCATCAACATCTACGGCACCCCCGAACAGAAGAAGCAGTTCGTGGGCCGCTTCATCGCGACCCGCGATCTCTGCTGCCAGTTGTTCTCCGAGCCGGGTGCCGGCAGCGACCTCGCATCACTCGCGTGTCGCGCCGAGCGCGACGGTGACGAATGGGTCATCAACGGCCAGAAGGTCTGGAGTTCGGGTGCGCAGTTCTCCGAATGGGGCGAACTGATCGCGCGCAGCAATCCCGACGTCGTGAAGCACAAGGGCATGACCGCGTTCATCATCCCGATGGACCTGCCCGGCATCGAGATCCGACCCATCAAGCAGATGAGCGGCGGTTCGTCGTTCAACGAAGTGTTCTTCAACGACGTGCGCATCCCCGACTCGATGCGCCTCGGAC
>VERK01000320.1 GCA_018882725.1 Actinomycetota bacterium
GCCCAGCAGTATCTGGGTGGCCGGACCAGCCAGAGCGATTCCGGCCCGCTCGGCCCGGGTGAGGACGCGCGACGGAGTGAACGACGCGTAACCGGCGAGGAAATCGAGCGAGATACGTGCGGTGGCGCCGGTTCGGCGGGCCGCCACGGCGTGACCGAGTTCGTGCGCGATCGTGAAGACCGCGACCGAGCCCGCGAGCCACGTTCCGAGCGGGACTCCGTTCAGGAACACGATCAGCAACAAGAACACGAGAAAACCGGGCCGAATCTGTATCGGAAAGCCCAGGATCTTCATCTCTCGAATGCTAGGTGAGCGGACCCGAACCCTAAACTCGCACCTCGTGCCGTACGTCTACTCCTTCGATCACAAACACCGTCGTCCTCCCATGCAGATGAAAGATCTGCTCGGTGGCAAGGGCGCCAATCTCGCCGAGATGACGAGTGTCCTCAAGCTTCCGGTTCCGGCCGGCTTCACGATCTCCACCGACGCGTGTCGTGCGTACATGCACGGTGGGTGGCCGAAGGGTCTCGACGCCGAGATCAAGGCACAGGTGGCCAAACTCGAGAAGGCGATGAAGCGCAAGCTCGGCGACGCGAAGGATCCGTTGCTCGTGAGCGTGCGGTCGGGAGCCAAGTTCTCGATGCCCGGAATGATGGACACCGTCCTCAACCTCGGCCTCAACGACCAGAGCGTCAAGGGTCTCGCTGCCGTCACCAACAACGAACGCTTCGCGTACGACTCCTATCGCCGATTCATCTCGATGTACGGCCGCATCGTCCTCGGTATCGACGGGTCGCTCTTCGAGCACCCGCTCGAGCACGCCAAGCACACCGCGGGTGTCAAGTCAGACGCCGAACTCTCGCCGGCCGTCTTGAAGACGCTGTGCTCCGAGTACCTCGAGGTCGTCAAGCGCGTCACTGGTAAGCCATTCCCGCAGAAGCCCGACGCCCAGTTGCGTGGAGCGGTGGAAGCCGTGTTCAAGAGCTGGAACGGAGCGCGCGCCATCGCGTACCGCGTTCGCGAGAAGATCTCGCACGATCTCGGCACCGCTGTCAACGTTCAGGCGATGGTGTTCGGCAACCGCGACGACAACTCCGGCACCGGCGTCGGATTCACCCGCAATGCCGCGACCGGCGACAACCACCCCTACGGCGACTTCCTCGTGAACGCTCAGGGCGAAGACGTCGTGGCCGGTATCCGCAACACCGAAGACCTCGACGCGCTCAAGGCCCAGTTCCCGAAGATCCACAAGGAATTGCTGGCGATCTTCGCCCGCCTCGAGGCGCACTACAAGGACATGTGCGACACCGAGTTCACGATCGAACAGGGCAAGTTGTGGATGCTTCAGACGCGCGTGGGCAAGCGAACCGGCGCAGCTGCCTTGCGGATGGCCGTCGACATGACCAAGGGAACCAAGGGTCCCAAGGGTGTCTGGAAGATCTCCAAGACCGAAGCCATCTCGCGTGTGTCGGCCGAACACCTCGATCAGGTTCTGCACCCGCAGTTCGAAGGTGGCAAGAACAAGGTGATCGCCAAGGGATTGGCCGCTTCACCCGGCGCCGCCGTGGGCAAGGTGTACTTCACCGCTGACGACGCAGCTGATGCGGCCGATCGGGGCGAGAAGGTCGTGCTCGTGCGCAACGAAACGAGCCCCGAAGACGTGCACGGCATGATGGTG
>VERK01000114.1 GCA_018882725.1 Actinomycetota bacterium
TCCATGCCGTATCTCCTCAGGTGTTCACGATGACGAGTACGAGAGCGCCGATGGCGGCCGCAGCGAACAGCAGCGCTCCGTATTGATTGACCTTGCCCGACTGGACGGGGCGCAACGCCCCACCCGTACCTCGGGCCGCGGCGCCCGAGCCGTTCACCGCGCCGTCGACGACGCGCTGATCGATGTTTCGGTATACCCAGCCGGCGGTGCGGCGTGAGATCTTGCCAGCACCGTTGACGATGCCGTCGATGACGTTCTGGTTGAACCAGTAAGCACCGCGCGCGATCGGATGAGCGATGGCGCGGACGATGACCTTCTCGTAGAGAGCGTCGAGGTAGTACTTGTTGGCGAGGAACGTGTACCCGCCACGCAGAACCGAACTGCGCTCCGTGAGACCGACCAAGCGGCGGTTTCGGCGTGTGTAGTACTGCACGCAGAACAACCAGCTGGACACGAGACCAACCGCAACGATCAACAGTGAGAGTGCGGCCTTGCTCCACTTGAATTCGGCGTGGCTGACGGCCGGGAAGTAGCAAACTTCTCCCTCGGCCGGTGCCTGATACGAACAACCCGCCTTCGCTTCACCCTCTTCGCCTTCGGAGGCGCGAGTGGAGTCGAGCACGATGATCGCTTCACCCGGGCCCGATGCCTTCACCGGATCGGCCATCACGAATGCCGGACTCGGCTCGACGTACTTCTTGAAGCGTTCCCAACTGGCACCGAAGGGCACCGCATTGGTGAATCCGGCGGTGAGGGCGAGGAACGCCAGGATCACCAACGGAATGGTGATCAGCTTGGGGCTCTCGTGCGGACCATGTGCTCCGTGATCGCCATGCGAATCGTGCGCGGCGTGCGCGTCGTGACCGTGATCGTCGTGGGCATCGTGACCGTGATCGGTCGCGTGGCCCTCGTCGTGGTGTTCGCCGGCGGCGGCACCACGGGCCTCACCGAAGAACGTGAGGTAAGTAGCACGGGTCATGTACGCGGCGGTCAGGAAAGCGCCGCTCAGGCCGACGATCATGAACGCCTGATAGCCGTTGTGGCCCACGTTGTCGATGATCTCGTCCTTGGAGAAGAAGCCCGCCAGCGGGAACACACCGGCCAGGGCCAGCGTGGAGATGATCCAGGTGGTCGCGGTGATGGGCATCTTCTTGGCCAAGCCGCCCATGTCTTTCTTCATGTCGAACGAGTGGTGTGAACCGGAGTGGCTCACCGAACCAGCCGCCAAGAACAAACAGGCCTTGAAGAACGCGTGGGTGAAGATGTGGAACACCGCGGGCAACCAAGCGCCGGCGCCGAGACCCATCATCATGTAGCCCAACTGCGACACCGTCGAGTACGCGAGAACCTTCTTGATGTCGCTCTGCACGAATGCGAGCAGAGCGGCGATCACGATGGTGACGCCGCCGATCAACACGATGAAGTTGATGCCGGTATCACCGATCTGCAGTCCCTCCCAGAACACCGGGTAGAGGCGGGCAACGAGGAACACACCGGCCACGACCATGGTGCTCGAGTGCAACAGCGAACTGACCGGAGTCGGACCGGCCATGGCGTCGGGGAGCCACGTGTGCAACGGGAACTGGCCCGACTTGCCGATGCAGGCGATGAACAACGCGACCGCGGCCCACGTGAGCACGCTCTTGCTCGCTTCACCCGACATGGCCCAGGCCGACAAGCCGCTGATGTTGAAACCGCTCACGCCGAGATTGGCTTGCGTCCAGTTGTTGGCGGAGAAGAACAGCGCACCGGTACCGATCAGAAGGCCCATGTCGCCGACGCGCACGGTGAAGAACGCCTTGAGAGCGGCGCGAGCGTTGGCCTGATCTTCCCACCAGTGGCCGATGAGCATGAACGAGCAGAGGCCCATGATCTCCCAGCCGAGGATGAGCTGCACCATGTTGGGGGCGAGCACCATGCTGAGCATGCCGGCCGAGAAAAGAGTGAGCGCGGCGAAGAAGTGCGTGTAGCGGCGATCGCCCTTCAAGTACTCGAGCGAGTAAATCTGCACGAGGGTGGAAATGAACGCCACGACGACCAGCAGCGTGAGCGCGAGACCGTCGATGTGCTGGCCGATTCCGAATTCGAAACCGCCGCTCTGCCACCAGGTCCATTCGCGAACGATCGGTCCGACGAACGGCGTCTTCTCACCTGCGGCACGGGTGAGGTGCGCGACACCACCTTCGGATGCGTCGTTGATCTTCTGGATCCACTGCCACGCGGCACCGACCGCGAGAACGAGTGACGCCACCATCGAGGCCACGCCGAGCTCGCTCCCCTTCATGGGGAGGCGCTTGCCGAAGAAGATGATGAGCGCGAAGGCGACAGCCGGGATGATCGGGATGACCCAGGCGTGTTCGAGGAACCAGCCTGCCGAGTGGCTCATGGCCTGCGAAGTTTCAGCAGCCAGCATCGATCAGCCCTTCATGTCCGACAGCTCGTCGAGCGCGATGGTGCGCCGGTTGCGATAGATGAGAAGCACCATGGCCAGGCCCACGCCCACTTCGGCGGCGGCCACGGCGATGACGTACAGAGCGAACGTGTTGCCGTCGATCGACCCGAGGCGGGACGAGAAGGCGAGCAAGTTGAGGTTGACCGAGTTGAGGATGAGCTCGATCGACATGAGGACCATCACGGCGTTCTTGCGCGCGAGCACGCCGTACACGCCGATGCAGAACAGGACGGCGCCGAGCAGAAGGAATTGAACGGTCAGCATGAGAGCCCCTTCAGTCCTTGCGCGCCAGGACGATCGCGCCGATCACGGCGACGAGGAGGACGAAAGACAGCGCCCAGAAGGGCAGCAGGTACGGACCGAAGATGTCGTCGGACAGCACCTGGATCGGGACCTGGGTCTGCTCGTCGGGGTTGGGCAGACGCTCGTCACCGAATCCGTCGATGAGAACCCAGGTGATGACACCGAACATGAGCAACGACACCGGAACGGCGATGCCCCAGTTCTTGTTGTTGAGATCGGCTTCGGCGCCGATCTTGGCACGGGTGAGCATGGTTCCGAACAAGAACAACACCATCACGGCGCCCACGTACACGAGCACCTGGGTGATGGCCACGAACTCGGCCGACAACAAGAGGTACTGAGCGGCCGCACCGGACAGAACGATCACGAGCCACAGTGCGGCGTGCACCACGTTCTTCACGGTGACCACGCGCAGAGCGGCGACGATCATCAACAACGCGATGATGCCGAAACCGACGTTCTGGGCCACGAGAAGGTCGGCGGCGACCATCACTTCTTGCCCTTCTTCTCGGCGCCCGCTTCGAGGGCCGGTGCCTCGGGAACGGTCTCCATCCACTCACCCAACTTGCTCTTGTCGTGCAGCAAGTCGGCGATGTGCGGCTCGGAGTACTCGTACTCGGGGCTCCAGAACAGCGCGTCGAACGGGCACACCTCGACGCAGATGCCGCAATACATGCAGAGCGCGTAGTCGATGTCGAAGCGGTCGAGCTTGTTTACCTGACGGGGCTTGCCACCGGCACGACGCGGCGGCGCGAGCTCTTTGTGACCTTCGATGTAGATGCACCAGTCGGGGCACGAGCGAGCACACAGCATGCACGACGTGCAGTTGTCTTCGCGCAGAGCGATGACACCGCGAGCGCGAATGGGCGGCGCTTCCTTCTCGTGCGGATACTGAATGGTGTTGGACCCCTTGGTGGTGGTTCGCACCAAGGTGTTCAGCGTGACGCCGAGACCTTTGACCAGACCGGGAAGCTTGGGCATCAGAACGCCACCTTCAGGATGGCCGTCACCATGATGTTGACGAGCGAGACGGGAACGAGAACCTTCCAGGCGAAGCGCTGCAGTTGATCTTCGCGGAATCGCGGGTAGCTGAATCGCACCCACATGATGATGAAGGCGAGCAACATCATCTTGGTGACCATGATGAGCGGGCCCACCACGTTCATCCAGTCGTCGACCGAATCGATGGTGCTCCAGTCGAACCAGGCGAACGGAATGCCCCAGCCGCCGAGGAACAGAACCGACGCGATGAGCGCGAAGACCCCGGCGGTCGCGAACTCGGCGATGAAGAACGTGAGGAATCGGAAGCCGGAGTACTCGGTCATGTAGCCCGACACGAGTTCGGATTCGGCGATCGGCATGTCGAACGGCGTCTGCGTGAGTTCGGCCTGCACCGCGATCATGAAGATGATGAACCCGACGAACTGGGTGAGGATGTACGGATTGCCCAGTCCGTCCCAGCCGAAGATGGAGCCGGCGTTCTGCGCCACCACGATCTGCTGCAGGTTCATGGTGCCGGCCTGAATGATCACGCCGATCACGGCCAGCACCATCGGCAATTCGTACGCGATGAGCTGACCGGCGGCACGCAGTCCACCGAGCAGCGAATACTTGTTGGCACTGGCCCAACCGGCGATGAGGATGCCGAGCACGCTTACCGACGACACGGCGAGCATGTAGAACACACCGGCCTCGAAGTTGGTGAACCACGCATCGGGGCCGAACGGCACCACGGCCACGAGCAAGAACGTGGACACCAGCACCACGAGCGGAGCGATCTTGAAGATGAACCGATCGGCGCGTTCGGGGGTGATGTCTTCTTTCTGCAGCCACTTGCCCACTTCGGCAACCAACTGCAGCGATCCGTACGGACCGGCCTCCATGGGGCCGAGTCGGCTCTGCATGAACGACATCATCTTGAACAAGAACACGTAGACGATCGTTCCGGCCGGCAGCAGCACGGCGACTATGCCACCCAACACGCGCAGAAGGGACTGCGCCCAGTACGGGAGATCGGCAGCAAGAAGAGCGTTCATCAGCGGTCGATGTCTCCGAGGATGAAGTACAGCGAGGCGAGGATCGTGATGATGTCGGGCACGTACACGCCCTTCAGGACCCACGGCACGATGGAGATGTTGTTGAAACTGGCCGAGCGGATCTTGGTTCGGAACGGACCGAGGTCGCCCTTGCTCACGACGTAGTAGCCCATCTCGCCGAGCGGGTTCTCGGTCGACACCCAGGCCTCACCTTCGGGAACCTTGATGATGCGCGGCACCTTGGCCATGACGGGTCCGGAGGGAATGGTGTCGAGAAGTTGGTCGACGATGCGCGTCGACTCGCGCACTTCCTGCAGACGAATCCAGCAACGCGCGAACGAGTCGCCGTCGGGGTGGGTCCACACCTTCCAGTCGACCTTGTTCCAGGCCATCGGCAGACTCTGATCGCGACGCAGGTCCCAGTCGACACCGCTCGCGCGCAAGTTGGCGCCCGAGAGTCCGTACTGCAGCGCGATGTCCTTCGGGATCACGCCGATTCCGCGCGTACGACTCTGGAAGATCTCGTTGCCGAAGAGCAGGTTCTCGATCTCGTCGCAGAAGTTGCGGAGCTTCTTCATGACCACGCGGGTCTCGTCGATGAAACCAGCCGGTAGATCGTCCTTCAATCCGCCGATGCGGTCGAAGTTGGGATGGAAGCGTCCACCGGTGGCCGCTTCGATGAGATTGAGCACGTACTCGCGATCGCGGAACGCCATGAACACCGGCGTGACCGCGCCCAACTGCACACCGAGGTCGCCGAGGAACAACGACACGTTGGCGATACGGGACAGTTCGAACAGGATCGTGCGGATGTGCTGGGCGCGCGGCGGCGCCTCGATCTCCATGAGCTTCTCGGCGGCGAGGATGAACGGAACCTCGTTGGCGAAACTGCCGAGCCAGTCGATGCGGTTGATGAGCGCGGTCACCTGCGGATAGGTGCGCACTTCGGTGAGCTTCTCGTAACCGCGGTGCATGTAGCCACACGACGGTTCGGCCCACACCACCTGCTCGCCGTCGAGACGGGCGATGATGCGCAGAGTTCCGTGCGTGGCCGGGTGCTGAGGTCCGATGTTGAGGGTCATGCCCTCGGTCTCGAGCTCGACATTGACGCGAGCATCCGAGGCTTGCGCCGCGATGTACGCCATCTGACGGCGGTCGATGAGCGATTCGGTGGACGTCATTCGGCATCACCTTCCTCGTCGTTGTCGCCCCCGGGAAGCGGTTCGACGTCGACGATGCCCGGCCAGGGCTTCACCATGCGCGCGAGCAACGGGAAGTCCTTGCGCAGCGGGTGACCTTCGAAGTCGGTGGGCAGATACATGTTGCGGAGATCGGGGTGACCGGCGAACAAGATGCCGAACATCTCGTGAGTTTCGCGCTCGTGCCAATTGGCGCCGGCGTAGACCGGAATCCACGAATCGACGGTGGCATCAGCATCGGGCACATCGCACTTGATGTTGAGGCCCACGTGCAGAACGCTGCTCGTGACGCGCGCGAGCATCTGCAGACGCGTGTCACCGCCGGCGTAGCCCTGGCGAATGGTGTCGTCACGCTCGGGCGGCGGTGCGGTGGGATCGTCTTCGCCTTTGCCGAACGGCGAGGGCATCCAGTCGATGGCCGACAAGAAGCAGAAGTAGTCGAAACCCATCTCGTGCCTGAGCACGCGCGCGGTTTCGCGCCACGCCGATGCCGACACGCGCACCCACACATCGTCGCTCGGCTTGACCACGCTGTCGATCAGGTCGGCGCCGATGTGCGAACGCAGATCGTCGACGATGCGCTGGCGCAACGTGTCGCCCGGAATCTCGGCCACGGGAGCGTCAGACGACACTGGGCACGCTCTTCTTGTTCGTGGTCTTGTTCGTGGTCTTGCTCGACTTGTCCTGCACGATGATCGGCTTGCTGCCCTCACCGCGCCAACGGGCACCCATGTCTTCGTTGCGAATGCGCTGTTGCAACAGCACCACACCCTCGAGCAGCGCCTCGGGCCGGGGCGGGCAGCCAGGGATGTACACGTCGACCGGAATGATCTGGTCGACACCCTTGGTGACCGAGTACGAGTCCCAGTAGGGGCCGCCGCAGTTGGCGCACGAGCCCATCGAGATCACGTACTTCGGATCGGGCATCTGCTCGTAGAGGCGTCGAATGGCCGGAGCCATCTTGTCGGTGACGGTTCCCGAGATCACCACGAGATCGGCTTGGCGCGGACTCGCCGGCAACGGGATGACGCCGAGGCGCATCACGTCGTAACGCGGCGAACCGAAAGCAGCGCCCATCTCGATGGCGCAGCAGGCCAGGCCCCACTGGTACACCCAGAGGCTGTACGAGCGACCCAGATTGAGTAGTGAATTCAGCGGCTTGGGGAGCCGCCCGCGGTCGACGA
>VERK01000115.1 GCA_018882725.1 Actinomycetota bacterium
GTCGGGTCCCGATCCGGGACCGCCGATGAGGTACACGCCAGCCGGACCACGAACGTAGAGGAATGCCACACGAACATCGGCGAGGGATTCGTCATTGCGGATGTCAGCCAGATTCTTGTCGATGGCTTTGCTCAGGCGAGCCGCACGATCTTGGAGGCCGAGAATCTCCGCCACTCGCTCGAGACGGGGAACGATGTCGTCGACGGTCGTGGCGTTGTCGACCAATTCGATGCGCACACCGGTGGCTGCGATTTGGTCGAGTGCGGTTTCGGGTCCGGTGTCTTCGTCGATCAGGATCAGCGTGGGTCGAACCGCGAGCAGTGCTTCCACGTTGATGTCGTGGGCGGTGGTGACGATGGGCAGTGCCTCGGCTTCGGCAATGGTGCTCGAGATGTCGCGGGCCACCACCAGGTCGCCGGCTCCGAGAGCGAAAACCGCTTCGGTGAGGCCGGCGGTCAGGGTGACGATGCGCTCACCGGAAGTTTCACGCGTCGTGTCGGAGCTCGAGCATCCGGCCGCAACAACCACGGCGGCGATGACTGTCGACACCAAACGCTTCATGAACCGCGGTTCTTCCGGGCTCGTGTGAGGAGAACGGCTCCGCCAATGACGACGATGAGCACCGCCGAGAAGAAGACGATGACTCCGATGTTCGAACCCTCTTCGCGGCCGGTTGCGATCGCGGTGAGTTCGTCGATGTTGTCGGCCACGGTCACTTCGGTGACCACTTCGGTGGTGTCCGGCACGTCAGTTGCGGCCGGAATCGTCGTGGCGGGTGCCTCTCCGGTGAAGGTGACGGGAATGATCAGATCCTGCGAACGATCGTCATAGATGGTGTGGTCGTTCTTCGTGACGATCGCGCACTCGACAGCACGACAGTCGATCACGTCGTTGATGGCCGGACCCACACCGAACTCCACTCGGAAACTTCCGTTGGGTCCGTATGGGATCGCAAGGTTGGCGCCGTATCCGGGTGGGTTGGAAGAAATCCAGACCGATGCGCCACCCGTGCCGGCTCGATCGGCACCACCACCGCAGGGTGAAGGCGCGGCACCCTGAGTTGGCTTCACGCACAGTCCGACGTAGATCCCTTTGGTGACGTCGTAGCCACTTCCCTCGACGATCACGGTGTCACCGTTGCCGTCGAGAGCCTGACTCTTCGACACCGTGAGGGTGCGCGTGCCGTCGGTCGTGGTGAGGAGTGGGTCGTCGGTCGGAAGCGGGGTCTGAGCATCGACTGATCCCGTCGCGACAGCGAGGGAGGCGGTCGCCGACATGGCGAGGAGGATGCGGAGCAGGGGGCGTGCCATGGGTAGTCCTGTCGACCAGGAACCCCATCTTCACGGAAGACCGCGGGGTCCGACCAAACGAGGGGGAAGTCTGCCTGTGGCGTCGGGCATTCCGGCGCGGGGCCGGGTCAGAGTTGGGCCAGGTAGGCGTTGAGTTCGGATCCGATCAGGTCGGCCGCATCGTCGGACGGATGGTCCGTGTAGCTGTAGAGGCGTACGCCATTCTTCACGTGCCCACACACTCCGGCGTTCTCGTTGCACAAGATCGGAGTCGGATCGAAGACGGTCACGCTGCCGCCGAATCCGTCGGCGACGCGCTGGAGCAGAGCTCGGTAGCGCTCGGTGTGCACGAGGAAGTCGTCGAGATCGACCTGACAGCCCGGATTCGATTCGATGAGAAGTGAATTCAAGAATCCGATGGTGGTGCGTCGGTCGGTGCAGTCTTCCGGTGCAGCGAGAGCCGGGTTGTCGACGTACAGGACGACCTTCTTGCCACCCTCGACCAAGCGACGAACGGTTTCGCGCAATGCGGCTTCGACTTTGTCGTAGAGCGGGCTATCGGGGAGCCAGGCGAAGTTGGTGAAGTCGGGCCACTCGAACATCGCGCGTACCGCTCCTTCGAGGACGACGACGCGAATGTTCGGATCGGCATTGACCGTGTCGATGGCCGGAACGATTAGAGGGAGGAAACGTTCGTGCGCTGGGTCGTCGGAGATGAGCGGGACGGCTGACTGAATGCCTTTGGTTCCACCGATGACGGTCCACCAGCGATTGTCTTCGGATGTTCGCATGAAGCCGCCGATGAGTGTGGACGCCTTGCTGTCGCCGATCAACGCGTACGTGGGTGCACCCCGCACATCGGTGCGGCAGTCAGCGAAGAGTTCTTGTGTCGCCGGGTCGAGACCGCAACCGATCGTGGAGATCTCGTTGATACCTCGGACCTCGCCGGGGTCGAGAGCGACGTTGAGCGAGTTGAACTTTCGGCTCGGTACTCCATCGCGAGCCCACGTGGACGCGCCCACTCCACCGATGAGCGCCATGGCGGCAACCAATCCAGCCACGACGGCTTTTCGGTTGCGATGGAATCGCAGTGGCCGTTCGATGAGGCGATACGTGAGGTACGAGAGGACAACCGCCAGTGCGACCGCACCCACCCGTATCGGGGCCGAAGGAACTCCGCTGGCGATGATTCGGGCGTACACGAGGAGCGGCCAGTGCCACAGGTAGAGCGGATACGAAATCAGACCGATCCAGATCATTCCCTTGAGTGACAGCACTCGCTGGCCCCACCAGTTCTCGGCCCCCGCGCCAATGAGGAGAGCGGCACCGACGGTTGGAGCGATGGCGTTCCATCCAGGGAACGTGCTGTTGCCGTCGAGGGCGAACATCGGAACGATGATCGCGATCATGCCGACCGACGCCGCTGCGTTGCGGAAGCGGGTCGGCATGGTGAATCCGCGGATGGTGAGCATGGCGAGCAGCGCACCGATGAGGAGCTCCCAGAATCGATTGAGCGGCGAGTAGTAGCCACCGGCTCCATTGATTGAGGTCAACCCGAGAACGAACGAGGCGAGGATGAGGACGATCGTCGGGCCGATCGTGCGGCGTCCGAACTTGACGAGGGCCCAGAGCACGAGCGGCCACACGATGTAGAACTGCTCCTCGATGCCGAGTGACCACAGGTGCACGAGTGGCTTCACCTCGGATGCGGTGTCGAAGTATCCGCTCTCGGCCCAGAGGAAGAGGTTGGAGACGAAGAATGCGCCACCGGCGATGTGCTTGCCGACTGACTTGAATTCGCCGTCGAAGAGTGACATCCATCCGAGGACACAGGTGGCGAGGAGAACGGTCACGAGGGCAGGGAAGATTCGGCGCACTCGGCGGTCGTAGAAGCCCCTGATCGTGAACGAGCCGGTGGACAAGCCGCCGACGATGTTGGTGGTGATCAGAAAGCCGGAGATCACGAAGAAGACGTCGACCCCCACGTAGCCGCCGGGCACGAGCCAGGGAAAGGCGTGGAAAAGAACCACCGAGCCGACGGCGATCGCGCGCAACCCGTCCACATCAGGTCGGTACACATGGCCGGAATCAGTCACGAGAACCGCTCCGAACTCATGCTGCGACCCTAGTGAAGGGGGAGGCGACGACCGGGACTTGTACTTAGCGGGTTAGGGTCGAGTTCTTGAGCACCACGACTGCGCACACAGCGGCTATACGGCCAGTGTGGCGTGGTCACATCCATCGCTGGTCGACGGTGGTCGCGATCCCGGCGTTCGTTGTATTGATCTGCTTGGCCGATTCGGCGTCAGCGCGTATTGCCATGGCGATCTACGGAGTGGGCGTCGCGACCATGCTCGGGGTGTCGGCGGTGTATCACTCGGGCCGTTTGAGTCCGGTGGCTGAGCGAACGTTCAAGCGTTTCGATCACGCGACGATCCTCCTCGCCGTTGCGGGCAGTTATACGGCAGTCACCACGTTGAGTCTTCGGGGTCGACCCGAACTGACGCTCTTGGTGTTCGTCTGGACGGCGGCCACGATCGGCATCGTCATTCGAATGGCGTGGTTGCATGCGCCGCGCCCGGTGGTGATCTCGGTGTACTTGATCGTCGGGTGGAGTGCGCTCATCGAGATCGGTGCGTTGTCCGACGCTCTCAATGCCATCGATAGGACTCTGTTGTGGACCGGTGGTGGTCTGTACTCGGTGGGTGCGGTGGTGTACGCGGCCAAGCGCCCGAACCCGTGGCCCCGAACGTTCGGATTCCACGAGGTGTTTCACGCTCTCGTGGCCAGCGCCGCCACCGTGCACTACGTCTTGGTGATGCGCCTGGCCCTCTGATCACGGACTCTCGGAGTCACCGCCCCCGCCAGCGTCACTACCGTCGTCAGATCCACCATCGTCGGAACCACCGTCACCCGATCCGCCGTCACTTGACGAATCACCGTCACCCGAGTCCCCGGTGTCACCTGTGAGATCTTCGGCGTCGATCGGCTGATCGGACACCTCCATCTCTCCAGTGCTCTCGTTGAAGTCGAGCTCGGTGACCTCAGTGCCGTCCTCATCGACTCCGTCGAAGGAGGACTCGAAGAGAGAGTTGCCTTCTTCGTCGGTCACGGCAACGTCGATCGCCTCGTCACCCGCCGGGTCGACGATGTCGAGGTCCTGGCCGTCCTCGAGAACTGCAGCGACGAGTTCTTCGCCGAACGCGTATTCGGCTTCGACCGCACCGTCGGGGGCAACGTCAACGCTGGAGGCAAAGTCGTCTCCTGTCGACACTTCGAAGACGAAGTCGTCGTACGACGTGTCCGATGCATCGACCGTGTCCCTCACGAGGAGCGATCCGGAACCGGGGGCGTCAACCACGAAGAGCAACGGGATTTCCTGAACGGTCGGATCGATCAGTTCACCGATCACGGGGGCGACCTTCACTCCCTCGAGACCCGCGGGGATCTCGATGATTGCCCCACTGCCATTGCGACCACGATTCGTGAAGACACGGATCCCGTTCGACAATGTTGACCAGTCGCGAGTGTCGATCGTGTCGGAACCGACGGTGATGATGGCACCCGGAATCGAGCGGCCACGAGTGGAAATCGTGATACGTGCTGAGCCCTTGGTCTCGCCGGACTGATCGTCAGCCGACCACGGGGCCGGGTTCTCCTGCTCACGAACACTCATCAATGTGAAGTCCATCGTTCCGGTCGTTCCCGACCAGATGTCGGCCTCCACGTCAGCGTTCGTGGCTGCCATGTCGTATGACCAGGTCTCGGTCGAGGGATCGATGTTCACCGTGGTGATCTGACCCGGATAGTTGTTGTCGTAGTTCAACACATCGATGATTCCGTCGCTACGAAGTGAGACGGCGATGGGTGTCACTGCGTGCCCGGAGCCTTCGGAGTAGAAGCCCAGGGTCACGCCTTCCTGGTCTCGAATCGCCATCACGAGATTCATCGCGATCTGAGTGGGGGTGAGCTGACGTGTCTCATAGTTGAACTCGTTCACGGTTGCGAGGGTCTGAGTGACCCACCAACGAGAGATGGTCTCGCCGACGATGCCGGCCTCACGCTGCAGATCGGCAACGATCTCCGCGCCTTCTTGGAGTTCGTCCGGCGTGTTGAGGCCGACTGCGAAACGCTGACTCACCACAGCCATTCCTTCGCATCGGCCGCCTTCGATCGATTCGTTCATCGACTCGATCCACTGCACGGCAGCAGGCAGCGGGGTGCAGATATCGTCTTGTACCTCAGCGCACACCGCCTCGACTCCGAAGAGTTCGGCGGCTGTGTTCAGGGTGACCGCGTCTTCCGCAACCGGTCCGCCCCAGTTCTCGAAGGAGAAACCGTCGGTGATCGGCCGCAACCCGGAATCGGCACAAACCAAACCTTCGGTCGGGAGGTCGTCGGCGGGCGTCGTGCATTCGGTGGCCCAGTCGAACTCCCCTTCAGCCGGAGGCTCGGTTTTCTCGGCCGGGGCGAGCGTTTCCTCGACCGTCTCGACCGAGTCTTCGGTCGTGGTCGACGATGACCCGCAACCGACGAGGGCAACGAGGAGAGTCGCGGAAACGATGAGTCGAGTGTTCTTACGCATGTCCCACTTTCTCACCGAGTGACGTACGACGCAATATTCCGGGCGCACTGTTTTGGGCACGTTGTTCTGGGTGTGGTGTTCTGGTGAGGTTTCTTCACCCTGGGGGTGAAGAAACCTCACCAGAACACCAGGGGGATAGCCTGGTTTTTCGCGCCGCCCCTTTAGCTCAGTCGGTAGAGCAGCGGACTTTTAATCCGTTGGTCCAGGGTTCGAGCCCCTGAGGGGGCACATGAACGATCGGTACAACGCCATCACCGTTTCGGTCGAGGGTCGATTCGCCACGGTCACGCTCGCCCGCCCGGAGAAGCGCAACGCGCTGTCGGTCGAGACGATGCTCGAACTGACGGACGCTTTTCGTCGTATCGGTCGAGGCGAAGGTGAGTTCGCGGCAGTCGACGGCGTGATCCTCGCGGCCGAGGGTCCGGTGTTCTCGGCTGGTCACAACTTCGGCGACATGGCTGGTGCCGATGTCGACACGACCCAGCACGTCTTCGAGGTGTGCACCAACATGATGGACAACATCCAGGCCATGCCCCAGCCGGTGATCGCGCGGGTTCACGCTCTCGCTACCGCGGCCGGATGTCAGTTGGTCGCCACGTGCGATCTCGCGATCGCCGCCGAGTCGGCCTCGTTCGCCATTCCGGGCGGCAAGGGTGGCTTGTTCTGCCACACACCACTGGTGGCAGTAGCGCGCAACATCGGACGCAAGCGCGCACTCGAGATGGCGATGACCGGCGACCCGATCGATGCCCGTACTGCAGCCGACTGGGGACTCGTCAATCGTGTGGTGCCCGATGCGCAACTCGACGACGCGGTGCTCGATCTCATCACCCGCGCCACGCGCGGTTCGGCCGATTCGAAGGCTCGTGGCAAGCACGCGTTCTATGCCCAGATCGACCTGCCCCAGGACGAGGCCTATCAATACGCTGTCGAGGTGATGGCCGAAGCCGCCGCCTCGCCCGATGCTCAAGAAGGCATCGACGCATTCTTGAACAAACGCCACCCCAACTTCACGCAGCGCCCTGGAGGTGCATTATGACAACGACGGTGTTCTCGGTTCCCGGAATGACCTGCGGCCACTGCAAGCAGGCGGTCACCACCGAGGTCGGCAAGATCGTGGGTGTCTCGGATGTCGACGTCGATCTCGACTCCAAGCAAGTGACCGTGACCAGTTCGCAACCTCTCTCGTGGGCTGATCTGGTGTCGGCCGTCGACGAAGCGGGGTTCGAGGCCGTTGCCAACTGACGCGTCAACCGCAGCGGCTACGGCTC
>VERK01000321.1 GCA_018882725.1 Actinomycetota bacterium
ATCGTCAGACGCATGCCGGGGAACAGCAACGACGGCAGCGGGTCCTGGTCGATCGGATTGAGCAACGCGTGGCGAATCGCGCCGTCGACGTCGTCGATCGCCGGCAGCGGCTCGGGTGGATAGATCACGCGACTCCGACCGGCCGGCAACTTCTCGAGTGAGAAGTTCTCACCACGCCAGAAGAGGATCGGCGGAGTGGAGCGGTCGACGTCGAGAACGAATCCGGGACGGGGCATCAGCGGGGCTCCTGGTGTGGGGGACGAAGGTCGAAGGCGATCTTCACGGCACCGCGACGGCCAGCGGCGGCGGCATGTGCGATGGCCTGTTCGTAGTCATCGAGGTGATACGTGGCCGACAGCAGTCGATCCAATTGGGCGGTTCGCGCGAGTTCGATCGCGAGATCGAACGTGTGGCGTCGCGATCCGTCGGGAAGAGTTTCGGTTCCGTAGGTGTAGGCGCCCACGAGCTGCGTCTCGCGGTGCCACAGTCCGGTGAGATCGACGGTGACTTCGGCCGGCATACCGAGCAGAACCACGCGTCCACGCGGACGCGTGAACTTGATGCTGGCCGCGATCGACGACGAGTCGCCGACGGCGTCGATGGTCGCGTGCGACCCTCCCGACAAGTGATCGCCCACCACGTGGCAACCGACCTCGCGGCGAACGGCGCGCGACAACTCGTCACTCGGTACGGCCACGTCGGCGCCCAAGGCGCGGGCGAGGGCTTGCTGATGCGGGTATCGAGCACCGACCACGATGCGCACACCAGGCACGAACGCGCGCAGACCGGCCACCGCGCACAATCCCATGGTTCCGGCGCCGAGCACGGCGACCACGGGCGTCTCGCCGCGATTCAGTGCGGCCTGCACGGCCGGCCACGTGGCGAGGGCGGCGTGGATTCCGCCGGCGGCCGGTTCGACCAACACGGCGCACTCGTCGCTCATGTCGTCGGGGATCGAGTGCAGCTGACTCTCGTGGGCGACGAGTTCGGTCGACCAACCACCGCCCGTCGACGAACAGAACCCGGTCTGAATGCCGGGTTCGAGACACCCACCCACGAGATGCGCGTAGTCGTCGCCGTCGCCAGGAGCAGCTCCGTCGAACGGAAGCGTCAGTCCGCGCGCGGCATGACCGAGTACCGGTTCGAGCACGACGCGTCGGCCGTCGTCGCAATCGGCCACCACTTCGTGGCCGGGCACGAACGGGAACGACACCCAGTCGTCGAAATAGGTGGACGCGTGTCCTTCGACGAGCGACAGATCGGAGCCGCAGATTCCGGTGAGTCGTGGTGTGATGCGATGCCAGCCTGATCCGGAGGGGAGAGCGGGCGCACTCTCGTTCACGAGATCGAGCGGTCCGTACTTGGCGGCACCGGCCGCACTGATCGGACTCACCAGACGAGCCACTGCGAACTTGGCGGGCTTGCGCGAGATCTTGAGTGCGCGCATCAGAAGTTCCTCCGCGAACGCACCGAGAAACGCTTCTGCTCGGATTCGGACACCAGCGGACCGATGGGTAGCAATCGGCGCGGAGCACCTTCGGCCTTCTCCCAGTTCTCGACGAGCCAACCGCGTTTGCGCGCGATGGCCGCGAGGCGAGTCTCGGGATTGACGGCCACCGGGAATCCCACCGCTTCGAGGAGCGGCAGATCGCTGGTGGAGT
>VERK01000116.1 GCA_018882725.1 Actinomycetota bacterium
TCTCATCACTCGGCGGCGCGTGATTCAGGGTGGCGCAGTCGGACTCGGGGCTCTGCTTCTCAGCGCCTGCCGGCGCCAACCAGGCATCGGAATTCTCCCGGGGATCACCGGACCGGCCAAGGACGGACTCACGCTCCCCGGTTTCGACATGTTCGCATCCACGGTCAAGGTCACGAAGTCCGGGTCGTGGTGGTTGGTGGAGAGCAACGGCCTCCCCGCGCACGGAATGATGATCGGGATCACGTCATGGCAGCAGCAGGTGCCGACGGCACAGCCGTATTCGGGTGCGAACTCGTGGCAGATTCCGGTGGTTCCCGAACTCGCCGATGCGCCGGTGTCAGCACGTACTTCGTTGTATCGAGGAGCAATCGCACTCGCGGCGAACGGCGTGCCCATCTTCAACGCGCTCAACAATCGTGGCGATGATGCTTTCTTGTTCGGTGAGCTCGATCAGTGGGGCGGCCATGCTGGGCGTGCTGACGACTACCACTACCACATCGCTCCGTTGCATCTTCAGAGTCAAGTCGGACCCGGACGCCCGATTGCGTGGGCGCTCGATGGGTTTCCGATCTATGGCGAGACCGAGCCTGACGGATCGCCGATGAAAGCGCTCGACGAATTCAACGGGCATTTCGACTCGATTGGCTATTACCACTACCACGGCACTCGCACGTACCCGTATATCAATGGTGGCCTCCGCGGGAAGATCACGGTCTCGGGTGATCAGATCGAGCCCCAACCACGCACAACTCCATTTCGTCCCGCACTCGAACCGCTTCGTGGCGCGACGATCACCTCGTTCGACTCGCCGACGTCGGGTTCGTACCGCCTCGGCTACACGGTTGATGGCCGTGCGGGTGAGGTTGCGTACACGGTCTCGGCCACGGAAGTGCGGTTCACGTTCACGTCGGTGGATGGCGCTGTTACCACTGAGACCTACGCCCGCCGCCCCTAACCATTGGGCGCGAAACCCCGGCATTTTTGCCGGTCTGGTTCCCCATGCACGGTTCGCTCAGTCGTCTGAGGTCGTCCCACATCCGACGCGATGTCGTCGGAGTTCCCCTCGATGAAGGCGCGGCCCTTGTTGCGTGTGTTGATGCGTGAGCCGTTGAGTTACCGCATCGTGAGACAACGCGGCTCCCATCGACGACTTGAGTCGGCTATGGGATTCCCGCCCCTGTTATTCGCGTTTCACGACAAGGCCACAGTGAGGTCCGGTCTGATTCGCGCCGTTCTCGTTGAATCCGTGGGCCTGACCGAGGAAAAGGCGAAGGAGTTACTATGACTGACGAGGTGCGTGTGATGAAGCTTCTGGTCGGTTCGGAGCGTGTGGGCAAAAAGGTTGTTTGGGGTGCCCGGGTTCCCGAGATCAATCTGTACGCGGCCGGTAACTCGCGAGATGAGGTCATTGCGCTTGCGCGCGAATCGATCGTGATCGAGTTTCCCGACTTGGTCGATCTGATCGAAGTTGCCGACGACCTCGGCGACCCCCCGGCCTGACCGCATGGGGAGCCAGACCGGCAAAAATGCCGGGGTTCCGCACCCATGAGGGGTGGGTCTAATCTGAGGGGCGAGCCACATCGGGGGAGGTGCGCGTGAAGACCATCTGGTTCCACCTCATGCCGTATCCGGAACTGCCGGACGACTTCACGTCCGAGCACCGGTCGGTCTGGGTCGACATCGATCCGGGTCTGTTCGACCCGCGTGTCGGCCATCGCATGTACAACGAGTACATCGACGAGCTCGAGTTCGCGGCGTCGGTCGGCTTCGACGGCGTGGGCATCAACGAGCACCACTCCAACGCGTACGGCCTCATGCCGAGTCCTAATCTCATCGCGGCCACGCTTGCGCGCACGTGCCCTGATGCCGCGCTCGTGGTGCTCGGCGATTCGGTCGCCCTCTACAACCCGCCCATTCGAGTGGCCGAAGAGTTCGCGATGCTCGACTGCATCAGCGGTGGTCGATTGGTGGCGGGCTTCCCCGTGGGCACACCCATGGACACGCTCTACGCGTACGGCAACAATCCGGCCACGTTGCGCGAGCGCTACCACGAAGGCCTCGAACTCATCTTGAAGGCCTGGACCGCAGATGACGTCTTCTCGTTCAACGGCAAGTACTCGAAACTGCGCTACGTGAATTGCTGGCCGCGCCCCGTGCAGCAGCCGCATCCGCCGGTATGGATTCCGGGCGGTGGCTCCATCGACACATGGGAATGGTGCGCACGCTCCGGTTACTCGTATCTGTACCTGAGCTACTTCGGATACAAGGCCGCGATGAAGACCATGCAGGGCTTCTGGAAGTGCGTCGAAGAAGCGGGTCGTCCGGCCAATCCGTTCCAGGCCGGCTTCGCGCAGTTCTTCGGAGTGGCCGATAGCGAGGCCGAGGCGATCGAGTTGTATCGCGAGCCGGCTGAGTACTTCTTCAACCGTTGCTTGCACGTGTACCCGGGTTTTGCCGATCCGCCCGGTTACAAGACGCTCGCCACCGTGCGCAACGGTGCCGAGGGCATGGTCGAACGCGCCGCGCGTGAAGCGAGTGAGCGCGCCGAGCAGGCCGCGAAGAAGGCTGAGCGCAAGGCCGCGCAGCAGTCGTTCAGTGCCGCATCGCACATGTCGTTCGAGCAGATGGTGGAGAAGGGTTACGTGATCGTGGGCAATCCCGATCAAGTGGCCGAGAAGACCATCGAGATGGCCAAGCAGTTGCGTATCGGACACGTGATGTCGCTCTGCCACTTCGGCAACATGAGTCGCGACCTCGCGATGCACAACACCGAACTCATGGCCACCAAGGTGCTTCCGCAGATCCGCCATCTGTGGGACGACGAATGGGAAGACCACTGGTGGCCCACGCCGTTGCCGGCGGCCGATCGCATGGTGCCCTCACCGCGGCCCACCGTGTCTCGATGATCGATCAGGTGCAGTGGAAGGCGGGATCGCTGGAGATCTGGCGCGAGGGCGACGGCCCCACCGTTGGCTATCTGCACGGGATGGTGTGTGCGCCCGGGCGTCAGCCATTCGTGCCCGAGTTGGCCGGTCGCGGATTCCGCGTCGTCGCGCCGTCGTTACCGGGATACTCGCGCACGTCGCCGTCGGCTGACATTCGCAACATCCACGACTGGGTGTTCGCGTTGTCGGAGATCATCGACGTGGCCGGTTTGGCTGGTGCACCGATGGTCGCATCGTCCACTGGCGCGATGCTCGCGCTCGAGTTGGCTGCGGTGCGGCCCGAGGCGTTCTCGTCGCTCGTGTTGGTGGCGCCGCTCGGTTTGTGGCGTGAGGATCGTCCGGTGGCCGATCCGTTCTCCACCACATTGAGCGGGCAGCGCGCCTTGCTCACGAAGGACCCGGCCGCGACGGCGTTGTTCTTCGAGGATTCCGCGTCGGGTGATTTGCTGGTGGATGCGACGATTCAGCGCTACACCGCGCGCACCGCGACGGCGAGTTTGGTGTGGCCGATTCCGGAGTTCGGTTTGGCCGAGCGGATTCATCGCGTGTCGTGTCCGGTCACGCTGGTGTGGGGGAGTGACGACCAGATCATCGATCCGAGTTACGCCGATGTGTTCGTGTCGCAGGTACGCGACGTGCGCGGTCGACATGTGGTGAACGGTGCGGGTCACTTGGCTGAGTGGGACGACCCTCGCGCTGTGGCGTCACTGGCCGCTGCCGCGATCGCGTGAACTGCTCTCGCGTATCTGCACTCGCGTGAACTGCATGGGTGCGAAACCCCGGCAAATTTGCCGGTTCTGACGCCCAAGCTGAGCGCCAACCGACCGCGTGCTCCCGCATGGGGAACCACACCGGCAAATTTGCCGGAGTTTCGCACCCATGAGGGGAGGGTCTGGCAGGCTGGTTCCCATCGACATCGTCGCCATCCAGCGCCGGACCCTGCGCGTCCTGATCCTCGGCCAATTGGCCGCAGCCGCCGCACTCTCGTCGGCTGTCACCGTGGGGGCGTTCGTCATCCAGCGCATCCTCGGCCAGGACACGCCGTGGGGCGGCATCGCCACCGCCACCGTCACCATCGGCACCGCCTTCATGTCGCAGTACCTCTCGCGCCTCATGTCCAAGCGCGGGCGCCGCGACGGACTCCGACTCGGTTACTTCCTCGCCATCATCGGCGGATTCATCGCCGCCATCGGGGCCGAAACGAAGACTCTCGCCATCTTCATCGTTGGCCTCTTCGTGTACGGAAGCGGACAAGCGTCCAATCTGCTCTCGCGCTACGCCGCCACCGATCTCGCAGCTCCCGATCAGCGTGGCGCCGCGATGAGTCGCATTCTGTTCGCCTCCACGTTCGGCGCTGTGCTCGGCCCGGTCTTGGTGCTGCCTGCACAGGCCGCCGGCGAGACGTGGTTCGACTGGAACAAGTACACCGGCCCGTGGTTCTTCTCGGCCGTGTTCTTCCTCGTCTCTCTCGGCAACGCGTGGCTCAGGCTCAAGCCCGACCCGCTGGTGCTCGCGCGCGAAATCTCGGGCCAACCGATCGGCGAAGTCGCCCCCATCAACTTGCGCGAAGCCCTCGGCGCAGTATTCGCCACGCGTCAGGGAACGCTGGCCGTTGCGTCGATGATCATCTCGCAGATGACGATGGTCGCGGTGATGACGATGACGCCCGTGCACCTGAAGTCGCACGGCCACGAGACCGTCAGTTCGTACGTGATCTCGCTGCACATCGCGGGGATGTACGCGTTCAGCCCGTGGGTGGGCCGATTCAGCGACAAGCAAGGTCGCATCCGCACCATCCAGATTGGTGGAGTGTTGCTCGCGGCGGCCACGGCCATGTCGGCTCTCGCCGGCAACGGCTATCTGCTGCTCTTCCCGGCGCTGTGGCTGCTCGGCATCGGCTGGAGTTTCGGTCTCATCGGCGGATCGAGTCTGCTCATCGACTCGGTGAGCGAACGCGTGCGCGTGTCGGTGCAAGGTGCGGCCGACATGTCGATGAGCTTGTTGGGCGGACTGGCCGGATTCTCCAGCGGATTCATCCGCAAAGCCGTGGGCTATCACGTGTTGTCCACGTTCGCCCTCGTGCTCGCGTGCCTATTGGCGGCCGCCGCAGCGTTGCGTCCGTTGTTCGAGAAGCCAGCGGCCGCGAACTAGAGAATGGTGACGAGGCCGGTGTCGCCGTCGACGCGGATCATCGCGCCGTCCGGAATCTTTCGGGTTCCACCCGTCGCCGAGATCACGCACGGAATGCCCAACTCGCGGCTCACGATGATCGCGTGACTGAGCGGAGCACCCACGTCCACCACCACCGCGGCGGCCGGCACGAACAGCGGCGTCCACGACGGATCGGTGATGGGCGCCACCAAGATGTCGCCCGGCTCGAGCGCGGTGGGATCGTTGCTGTCGAGAATCACGCGTGCGCGGCCGGTGGCCGATCCCGGACACCCGGGCATCCCTTGCAGGGTTCCGCCGCTCGCCAACTTCTCCACGGCGGCTCCGTCGCGTGACGGCCAGGTCGCCGGATCGCTCGCTTCGCCCACGAACACGAACTGCGGATCCTTCTGCTCCAACTTCTCGTAATCAGCACGACGCTCGCGGATCGTGGCCGTGAGCGAATGAGGATCGCTCAGCAACTGATCGATTTCGCTCGCGCGCACGAAACCGAAGTCCTCGATCTCATCGAACACCCCGCGCTCGACCATGCGCTTGCCCAACTCACGCATCGGCATGCGCATCTCGTGGATGATCCGGATGTTGTTGGTCTTCGTTCGTTCACGGGCCGGCAGCCATGCGCGCGATGCGCCGATTCCGGCCGCCAGTTGTCCGTGCGTCTCGGCATCGCCGGCCACGATGTCGAGCAACGTCTTGCTGGCGATCTCCCGCTCACGCGCCCGCTTGGCGTTCTGATCACGCGGATTCAGATCATCGGACGCGAGACGCATGCGATCGATGGCCGACAACGCGAGCTCGGGTCGCGTCTCCCACGTTGGTGATCGGGCCTCCCACTCGTTCGGGCCGCGTGAACCGAAGTCGGTGATGAAGTCGTCGAACGCCGACAGAAAACCGGCCACCTTGCGCTTCTTCGACTTCTTTTGCAGACGATCGAACAGGCCGCTTACGCCCTTGTTGAAGTGCTTCGTCAGCGTCTTCGAATTCGCGACCTGGCGACCCATGTCCCACATGGCCTGACTCGGTGCCGCCGAGTCGACCTCGCCGATACCGGAGATGATCGGCATGATGAGATCGGGTCGGCCCACCGCCGTGGCCACACCGCTGATGATCCCGAGCGGCACCGTGGCCATGTACGTGGTGAAGAGATGCTGGCCGAAGTAACGACGATGGAGGGGGAGCAGGCCTTCGTAGCGCTCCCAGAGTTCGCGGTCGCTGAGTTTCGAGAGATCGGGACGCTCGGCAGCGATGCGAATCGATTCGTTGCGATCGGCGGTGAGCTCGTCGAGTTGATCGAGCGAAGTCTTCGACAACACCCACCCGAACGTTTCTCCGACCTTCACCGTGAGGTCGGGTCGAACGTCGCCGGCCATCTCCTCGTACGGCGGAATGCCGGGTTGTGCACCGAAGAACTGCTCGTCCATCGCCTGCCAACTGAGGCCGGGTGCGCGCTCGCCGAAGAGACGAATGATCGACGCGTTCAGATAGCAGTAGCCGCCCACCACACCGAGCTGGCAGAACGTGTCGTCGGGAAACTCGGAGTGTTCGAACGCACCCATGCGCACCCACGCGTCGCGCCAGCCGAGTTCGGCGAGATAGAGCGCGGTGTCGCTCGTGAGCGGCGTGACCGGATCGGGAAACACCTCGCCGACGTTCGCACGGGTGTAGATCGGGAATCGGGTCGACAGATCAGTATCGGTGACGTAGTAGCGCTGGCCCATATGGCACCCCCTGTGCGTGAGCCGAAAGTACTACCGATCGGTGCGCGCTATCCAGGGGTCGTCACCAGGGCCGACGACCCGGTTCACTCGCCGATGAGAACCTTCATGCGATCGATCTCGGCGGTTTGGCCGTCGATGATTTTCTGCGCGAGGTCGGCCGTGACTGCATCGTCGCCATCGTCGAGAACGTCACGCGCCATGTCGATCGCGCCCTCGTGGTGGGCGATCATCGCCTTCAGCCATGCGACATCGAACTCGGCGCCGCGCAAGGTCGTGAGTGTCTCCA
>VERK01000117.1 GCA_018882725.1 Actinomycetota bacterium
CTCAAGAACGCGATGGTGTATTCACTGATCTGGGCCGTGGTGTTGATCGCGGTGTTCGCCCCGATTGCCACCCGTCTCTACCAACGCGCCGGCTCCCGCTAACTCATTCATCCCATTGGGCGCGAAACCCCGGCAAATTTGCCGGTCTGGTTCCCCATGCGCGTGGTGATGAGGTCCCTCAGCGAGTCAGTCGCTCGTACGCCCCAGCCGACTCGGCTGGAACAGCGATACACAGATCGACGTGAGCGCGCACGCCGCCACGAGTAGCCAGCCGTAGCGGAACCCGTCGATGCCACTCCCGCGCGACTGCACCGTCACCAACAGCGCAACGCCGATGGCCGCGCCCACCTGGCGGAAGGTGCTGTTGATCGCACCGCCGAGCGCGAGTTGGTGCGGGGGCAATCGCAACACCGAATAGCCCGACAGCGGTGGGAACGTGCAGCCGATGCCGAGACCCAAGATGAACATGAGCGGCGTGAACGGAATCCACGGCTCCGGTTCAACATCGAGCAATAGCACCGATCCAAGAACCGTGATCGCCAGGATCACCGGACCGAGAATGAGGAACTTCTTGTAACCGATCTTCGCCATCTTGCGTCCGACGATCATCGACGTGACGAAGACGGTGATGGGCGACAGCACCGAGAACAATCCGGCTTTCGTCGCGCTGAATCCCCACACCGTTCGTTGGAACAACACATTGTTGAGAATGTTCGCGCTGAACGCGATGCCGAACAGAAGCGTGGCGATGTTGGCCAGCGTGAACGTGCGCTCCTTGAACATCCCGGCCGGGAGAATCGGATCGGGATGCGTCGATCCGCGGCGAGCCACGATCAATCCGAGGACGATCGCGATCACGAACAAGGCGATGACCGATGCGTCGCCCCAACCACGCTCTTCCGATCGCGTGATCCCCCACACCAGAGCACCGATCGCCGATGTGAAGAGAATTGCGCCGCGGATGTCGGGGCGAGATCCACGCACGGGTTCGGATTCACGCGTCACACGAACAGCGAGCACGAGCGTGACGAGGCAGACCGGCACGTTGATCCAGAATGCCGAGCGCCATCCGAAGCTCGACACGAAGAGAGCACCGATGGTGGGGCCCGACGCCACGCCAAGTGCACCGATCGAACCGGTCCAGGCCACCACCTGGCCACGCTTCTCGAGCGGGAACGCACTCATCAAGAGGCCCATCGACGCTGGAGTCATCATCGCTCCGCCGATTCCCTGCACCGCGCGGCCCACGATCAACAACGGCATCGTGTGCGACACCGCGCAAAGCACCGATCCCACGAGGAACAGCGACGCGCCCCACAGGAAGAAGCGCTTGCGACCGGTTTGATCGGCCAGCCGCCCCGACACCACGAGAAGTGCGCCGTAGAGAATGGAGTAGGCCGAGACCACCCACGAGATGGTGGACGGCGGATCGTTCGGGAAGTCCTTCTGGATTTCGTAGAACGCAACGTTGACGATCGACATGTCGAGCGTCGAGATGTACGAGGCCGTGGCCGCCACCGCGAACACCGCCCACGGCGACACCGCCTTCGACGACCCGGCCATCAATCCCCCCTCGTGATGACTCAGTTGTAGCAAAGACCCAAGCCGCCACTCACGACCCGCACGGGGAACCAGACCGGCAAATTTGCCGGGGTTTCGCACCCAACAAGAGTAGGTAAGAGGGGTTACTCGATGCGGAGGCCGGAGATCGCGCGGGCGATCACCAGCTGCTGAATCTCCGACGTTCCCTCGAAGATGGTGTGGATCTTCGCGTCACGGTGCATGCGCTCCACGTGGTACTCGCGCGTGTAGCCGTAACCACCGAGGATCTGAATCGCCTCTTCGGTCACGCGTACGGCGGTCTCCGACGCGTAGTACTTGCTCATCGAGCCTTCGCCGTTCTTGAAGCCGCCGTTGCGACCCAACCACGCCGCGCGCCAGATCAACAAACGCGCCGCATCAATCTGCGTGGCCATGTTGGCCAACTTGAACGCGATGGCCTGATTCATGATGATCGGCTTGCCGAACGCCACGCGCTCCTTGGCGTAATCGAGTGCGATCTCGTACGCACCGCGCGCAATACCGAGCGCCTGCGCACCCACCGACGGACGCGTCGCCTCGAACGTCTTCATCGCCGGCTGCGCTTCACCGGTACGACCAGCCTCGCGAGCACGCGCCAACTTCGCGTCGAGCTTCTCCTTGCCACCGAGCAAGCAACGACCCGGCACGCGCACGTCGTCGAGAACTACTTCAGCCGTGTGCGACGCCTTGATGCCGTGCTTCTTGTACTTCTGGCCCTGCGACAAACCCTTGGTTCCGGGCGGCACGATGAACGACGCCTGACCGCGTCCCTTCAACGCCGGATCGACCGCAGCAACGACAACGTGAACATCAGCGATGCCACCGTTGGTGATCCAGGCCTTGGTGCCGTTGAGCACCCACTCGTCGTTCGCCTCGTCGTACACCGCGCGCGTGCGCAGCGACGACACATCCGAACCCGCATCGGGCTCGCTCACGCAGAACGCGCCGAGCTTCACGTCGTCGGCGGTGCCGTAACACTGCGGCACCCACTCGATCACCTGCTCGGGCGTGCCGTTGCCGCTGATACCAGCAGCCGCGAGACCCGATCCCATGATCGCCATTCCCAAACCGGCGTCGCCCCAGAACAACTCTTCGATGGCCACCGGCAGCGTGAGTCCGCTCGGGTCGCCCATCGCGTTCATCATGAAGTCGATGCCGTACAAACCGATCTTGGCGGCCTCCTGCACGATCGGCCACGGGAACTCCTCGCGGTCGTCCCACTCCTCGGCGTTGGGACGCATGACGTCCTTGGCGAACTCGTGCACCCAGTCCTTCAGTTGGAGCTGGTCTTCGTTGAGAGTGAGATTGAACTCGGCCATGGGCCGATGTTACCCGTCGGTAACCGACCCCTCCACCTCTGCCAAAATGGGCCGATGTCCGAGCGCTCCCCCGTGTTCAGCCTGCGCGGACTCATCGTGGCCCTGGTGGCCGGATCGGCCGCCCTACACCTACTAATAGGTGCTGGCCGCGCGCACGGCTGGGCCCTCGAGGGCGCCGGGTTGGCCGCCGTGGGTGTGGTGCAGATGACGCTCGCCGTGGCGCTGGTGTTCTCGGCCCGCCGGGCGGTGGCGCTGACGACCATTGCCGCACTCGCACTACCGATCGTCGCGCTCGCGATCACGCGCACAGCCGGGTATTCCTTCGGCCCGTACGACGGGTTCACTCCCGCGGTGTCGAGTTACGACGGTGCAGTCATCGCCCTCGGTCTGGCCGCGCTGTCGCTCATCGGTGGATCGTTGCTCGCCGGCCCGCATCTGCTCGGTGCTGCCGCGCCGCGCTTCGACACGCTCGCTCCCCTCGCGGTGGTGTTGGCCGCAGTGCCCGGGCTCGCCGTCACGAGTTGGGTCGACAACGCGTCCAACGTAGAAGGCAAAGCCCACACGCACGGCATGTCGATGAACACGGGGGTGGGTGCGGCCGCGCAACAACTCACTCTCGAGCAGCGCGACGACTTGGCCGCGCAGGTGAACGCTGCGCGCGAGTTCGCGTTATCGGTGCCCACGTTGGCCGATGCGTTGGCAGCCGGATGGGTGAAGGCAGGTGCGCCCGCGGTTGGTGGCGGACAGATGGTGGTCGACCCGACCGTCGATCATCGCGAGTTGACGTTCGATCCGGCCCGACCGTTGGGTCTGTTGTTCGCATCAGGCGACGACGACGCGCCGGTGGTGGGGCTCGAATACGCGGCGTGGTCGGAGACTGCAACGCCTCCGCCGGCTTTCGTGGGTCAGGACTTGATGTGGCATCTCCACACCGGCACGTGCGTGGTCAATGGACCGAGTGGCGACTACGCGATGCCGGTGGACGAACCGCTCACGGGCGTGGGGTGCGCTGGTGTGGATGGTGAGCGCATCGACGTGGTGTCGTTCATGATGCGCGCGTGGGTGGTGCCGGGTTGGGAGAACCCGTACGGCGCGTTCGCCCACGACCACCCCGCCCTCTGACCGTCAGACCCCTCACTCGGGAATAGTGCGCTCCAGTGTGGTTCTGGTGCTGATTCTTCACCCAGAGGGTGAAGAATCCGCACCAGAACCACAAACTACGAAGCGCGACGCGAGCGCGGGGCAGTCGGACGATCGAGGTGAATCGTGAGTCGACCGTCCAACGCGGTCACCAAGCGCAGCAACGTCGGCAGAGTCGGGATCATCGATGCTCGCTCGATTCGACTGATATCGGCCTGCGTCACCCGGGACGCATGAGCCAACTCGTGCTGCGTCAGGCCCCGTTCGAGGCGAGCCTTACGTAACGCCGAACCCACGGCATGAGCCGACGTGAAAACGGCGAGCGCATCCCGCTCGATGGGATCGGCTGAACGCCCGCGCCGCTTTGCGTACTCAGAGAACTTCTGCGTTGCCATGTCGACCTCCCGAATCAAAGTATGTGTTTACACACATATTTGTCAACTCAACTCCCAGCGGTGCTTCAGCCGCCGAGCAGGCTCACTGGGGAACTGGCAGCAGTACTCACTGGAACGGAAACCGAATACATCGCAAGGGCCACCAAGTGGTTCCGCCACCACTGCGGGCTGGGTGAGGCACACACTCGCGCGATTCACTGGTTAACGCGAAGGTATCGTCGTCTTCAGTACGTACAGGGAGGTTGCCCGATGAGCGTCGACAAAACAACTTCTTCACGGTCGCATGAGGTTCGCCGCAAGCGACCTCTAACCCCTGAGATCGAAGCTCTCTTCATCGAAGGCGTCATTGAGAACGACGCAGAGGCCTTGGAGTGGGCCGAGCTTGGAGAAGGTGCTTCGTGGGAGGCGCTCCAAATCGTTGACCCAGATCCGATTGACCTCGAAGGTCTTGTCTGGCCTGAAATGAAGTAGCCACCGCGGACAACTCTCCGAACACACACTTGCCAGAAATCAAGCACACGCCCGGAGGTAAGTTGTGAGTACGTCCACCGAAGGAGGCCCGAACATGACGACAGAGCGTCAACAAAGTTCGAAGACGCAGCGGCGCCCCCTGTCCCCCGAAGAGCTCGAACTCCTCGGCGAAGGTGCCGAAGAACAAGCCGACGAAGCTCTCGAATGGGCTGAGTTCTGCGAAGACGCCTCATGGGAAGCACTCCAACTCGTTGACCCTGACTGATCCGTGGCGTCCATCCCTCGACGGGGGCAGGTCTACAACACGCGATTCGGCAACGCGATCGGCTCCGAGCAGGCAGGCACTCGGCCCGCTCTCGTCATCTCACCACGTCGCATCAACCGACCGAGCCCCGTCGTCATCGTTGTACCGCTCACAACCCGCATGAAATCCCAGTCGTACGCTCAAGATGTCCTCGTCCCTAGGGGAATCGTCGGAGTGGACCCCGGTCGCATCCTCTGCGGGCAAATCAGAGCGGTTTCACAACACCGACTGGGTCAGTTGCGCGGAACTCTGCCCGACTGGCTGATGCTCGAAGTAGACGACGCACTGCGCCTCGCTCTCGACCTCTGAAGACGAACTCGGCTACCCGAACCAGTGGCAGATCAGCGCGAAGCTGGGAGCAAGATCGCCTCCCCAACCACCGAGTACTGACAAGGAGAATGGCGACTCGGGATCCTCCCCCGATGAGCAAGCACTCCCACCCTCCTGCGTGGCAAGACCCGAGCGTGCCGAACTCCGAAGCCGAATCCGCACCACGGAATCCACCCTCGATCCTCAGATGCTTCTCCTTCGCGGAGGACCGGACTCTGCTCACCTGCTGACACGGCACGCGCGTCGAATGAACCAGGTCTTCACCCTCGATTCTCACGACGTCTTCGGAGTCTCGGTCTTCGGAGTACTCCCTGACTTCTCCCAAGAATCACTTCTCAGTACGGTCCTCGGCACGTACGCAGTCGTTCATCGTGTCACTGTTAACGACCTGCTGAACCAAGGATTTGAGATCCTGCCTACGTTCAGACGCCCGCATTTCACGGTGCGCGTCCCCCGACCTGACGACACGCAAATTCTTCTGCGACTCTTTCGCGACACCATCATCAATCCGTACGCTGTGTTCTAGGAGGAGCCATGGCACGCGTCGATATCGAAGCCGATCTCAACTCATACGACGAAACCGGACTCGTCTGGACCCTCCTCGACGAGGCGCCCAACCCCGAACTCATTCACCCCGGCGCTGTCGTCATCGCCGGAACATCACTCGCATCCACCGCGTGTCGCGTGGTTGACCTTGTCGAGAAACCGGTCGGCACGATCGTCCACCTCGAGGTCCTTCCGTCGAAGCCAGGCACGAACGGGGACAACGCGCTTTCGGTCTAGCGGCTACGAAGCGCGGCGCGAATGGCCACCCGAGCCGCGGGACACGCGCTTCTTGTGCTCGAGGAAATCCACCAACAGGTAATCCCCCAAGTTGTCGCTGCTCGTCAAGAACGCGCGACCACCGTTCAACGACGACATCTGCTCCACGAACTGCCGCAAGTACGCATCCGCGTCGAGCATGAACGTGTTGATCGTGATGTTGTCCTTCGCACAGCGCACGGCCTCGCGCAACGTGGCCTCCACCGTCAACTGCTGCGCCTCGTACCCGTCGAAGTAGGTGAACCACGCCTCGCCGTACGGCGTGATGTGCGCGGTGGGCTCACCGTCGGTGATCATGATGATCTGCTTGTTCCCGTGCTGGCGCGCCAGCATCTTGCGCGCCATCCCCAGCGCGTGATGCATGTTGGTGCCCTGCATCCCCGGGATGGCCGCCTCCACCAACTCGTCGGCCTTGATCTCCCACGCCACGTGCCCGAACATCAAGATGCCCAAGTAATCGCGCGGATACATCGACGAGATGAGCGACTGCAGCGCCACCGCCACCTTCTTGGCCGGGCCCCAGCGGTCGTCGCGATACATCGAGTACGACGCGTCGAGCATGAGCACCGTGGCCGAGCGCGTGAGGTGCTCGGTGCGCTCGATCTCGAAATCCTCTGGTGACAGCCGCACCGGCGTGCCCTTGCCCCCGCGATTGAGCGCGTTGCGAATGGTGCGCTGCAGATCGAGGTTGAACGGATCGCCGTATTCGTATTGCTTGGTGTCGTAGGT
>VERK01000118.1 GCA_018882725.1 Actinomycetota bacterium
CTGCTAGTTTCGTCTCGACCGTCAAACGAGTCCTGTGAGGCTCGAACGGAGGACAACATGGAAGCAACGCCGGCCGCGGCCGGGGCCACAACCGAGCCTGCCCACGTCCTCCGATCCGACGACATTTCCCGCGCGGTCACCCGTATCGCGCACGAAATTCTCGAACGCAATCGCGGTTCCGATGGCGTCGTCATCGTCGGCCTGCAGCGCGGTGGCGTGTGGCTGGCCGAACGAATCGCCGATGCCATTCAACGCATCGATGGCCAGCCGGTTCCGCTCGGCCGACTCGACGTGTCGTTGTTCCGCGACGATCTGGCCTTGAGGCCGGTCACACCGGTGTCGGTGAGTGACATTCCCGTCGACCTCAGCGGTTCGCGGGTCGTGCTGGTCGACGACGTCCTGTTCACCGGTCGAACGGTTCGCGCCGCGCTCGACGCGCTCAATCAGTACGGTCGCCCGGCGTCGGTGCAGTTGGCCGTGATGGTCGACCGCGGGCACCGCGAGCTTCCGATACGGCCCGATTACGTGGGCAAGAACATCCCCACCAGCCGTGACGAAGACATCCAGGTGACCCCGGAGGCCGTGGTGTTGAAGAAGGTGACCCCGCGATGAAGCACGTGCGCAGCATCGAAGAACTCGGGGTCGACGGCATCGTGCGCATCTTGAAAGTGGCCGAGCACATGGCCGAAGTGAATCGCCGACCGGTGCCCAAGGTGCCAGCTCTGGTTGGCAAGACCGTGGTGAGTTTGTTCTTCGAGGACTCCACGCGTACCCGCATCTCGTTCGAGACGGCGGCGCGGCGCCTGTCGGCCGACACCATGACCTTCAGCGTGTCGACATCGAGCGTCAACAAGGGTGAGAGTCTGCGCGACACGGTCGAGACCGTGAGCGCGATGGGCGTCGCGGCCTTCGTCGTGAGGCACAAGTCGAGTGGTGTTCCGTGGCAGATGGCGAACTGGACCGATGCCTCGATCGTCAATGCGGGCGATGGATGGCACCAGCACCCCACTCAAGCGCTGCTCGATTGCCATTCGATCATCGGAGCGTTCGGTATCGAGCCGACACCTTCGTGTCTGCGCGGTCTCACCATCACGATCGTGGGCGATGTGCGGCACAGTCGGGTCGCGCGCAGCGACATCGAAGCGTTCACGGCGCTCGGCGCCACGGTGCGTCTGGTCGGTCCGCGCACGTTGATGCCACCCGACGCGACGCCGTGGGGAGTCGAGATCACCGACGACTTCGACGCGACCCTTCGCGACTCCGACGTGGTCTACATGTTGCGCATGCAACGCGAGCGCATGAACGAGGCCCTGGTTCCGCACCTGGGCGAGTATTCGACTCGATTCGGACTCGATGCCGTTCGGGCCGCCCGGATGAAGGACGGGGCCGTGGTCATGCATCCGGGTCCGATGAACAGGGGAGTGGAGATGATGATCGACCCGTCCGAGTTGCCGCGCAGTCTCGTGACCAATCAAGTCGCGAGCGGAGTGTCGGTCCGCATGGCGGTGCTGTTCGACGTGCTCGGTGGCCAGGAGGTCGCGTCGTGAGCCTCTTGATTCGCGGTGGTCGCATCATCGATTCAACCTCGACCGACGATGAGGGCCGAACCGCTGACGTGCTCGTCGACGGCGACCGGATCGTTCAGGTGCTCGATGCCGGCAGCGAGGTTCGAGCCGATGACGTACTCGACGCCACCGGTTGTGTCGTGAGTCCGGGTTTCGTCGACCTCCACGTACATCTACGCGAGCCGGGTCGAGAAGAGTCCGAGACGATCGAAACCGGAAGTCGCGCTGCGGCCCGCGGTGGCTTCACCGCGGTCGTTGCCATGCCCAACACCGAACCCCCGCACGATTCGCGGGTGGTCGTCGACTTCGTTCGCGACCAAGGGCGACGGGCCGGATTGTGCGAAGTGGTGCCGTCGGGTTGCATCACCGTCGGCCGCGCCGGACAAACGTTGGCGCCATTCGCCGAACTGCGCGAGGCCGGAGTCCGCTTCTTCACCGACGATGGCAACGGAGTTCAGGATGCACAACTCATGCGGCGAGCGTTGGAGTACGCCGGGCAACTCGGCCTGACTCTCGCTCAACATTGCGAAGTGGCGAGCCTCACCCACGGTGCCGTGATGCACGAGGGGGCCTGCTGCAGTCGTCTCGGGTTACCTGGCTGGCCATCGCTAGCAGAAGAACTCATGGTTCACCGCGACATCGAGTTGTGCCGCCTCACCGGTTCACCCGTGCACTTCTTGCACCTGTCCACTGAACGAAGTGTCGACATGGTGCGTGTGGCCAAAGCCGAGGGTTTGCCCGTCACCGCCGAAGCCGCCCCGCATCACTTCACGCTCACCGACGAAGCACTCAGCGGATTCGATCCGACATTCAAGGTGAATCCCCCCTTGCGCACACCGGCCGACATCGCGGCGTTGAAGCGCGGTCTGGCCGACGGAACCATCGACGCCATCGCCACCGATCACGCCCCGCACGCGCCCCATCTCAAGGAACTGCCGCTCGATCAGGCGCCACCAGGCATGCTCGGGCTCGAGACCGCGTTGGCTCTCGCCCTCACCGAGTTGGCGATGCCGTTGCGTGACGTGGTGGCCGCCCTCAGTTGGAAGCCGGCCGCCATCGCTCATCTGGCCGACCGCCATGGCCGACCGATCGCGGCCGGTGAACCGGCCAACCTCACGGTGTTCGATCCGAGCGCAACCTGGACCATCGATCGGGGACAGCTGGCGAGCAGAAGCCGCAACACCCCCTACCACGGACGAACAGTGCGCGGTCGGGTGCGACACACCGTGTTCGGTGGTCGGGCCGTGGTGGTCGACGGGGCGGCGACCAAGTGACGATGTTTTATAATTATGCGAAACACCGTATGATCATTCATACTGGAGAGGATGACCGTGGCGATTCGTGAGGCGGCCCTCGTACTGGCCGATGGCAGCGTGTTCGAAGGGGAGGCGATCGGAGCCGAGTCGACGATCGCGACTGGTGAAGTGGTGTTCAACACCGTGCTGTCGGGGTACCAAGAGGTGATCACCGACCCGAGTTACGCCGGTCAGATCATCACGTTCACGTATCCGCACATCGGCAACTACGGAACCGCGCCCATCGACG
The DNA here is from genome assembly GCA_018882725.1 of Actinomycetota bacterium. GTDB lineage: Bacteria > Actinomycetota > Acidimicrobiia > Acidimicrobiales > Ilumatobacteraceae > Casp-actino8. The sequence continues at coordinate 3,111 of VERK01000118.1, forward strand.
ACGAGGCATCGCGGCCGCACTGTCGCGGGGTGATCGTCCGCGACCTGGCTCGCCGCCACAGCAACCATCGAGCCGAAACGAGTCTCGACGCGATGTTGGCCGCACGCGGAATTCCCGGGATTGCCGGCATCGACACGCGTCGTCTCACGCGCGTGCTGCGTGACACCGGCGCCATGTCCGGTGCGTTCGGTACGGCATCCGAATCCGACTTGCTCGCGGCGGCGCGCGCCGAGCGTGGCACCGATGGCATCGATCTCGTCGCCACGGTCTCCACCGCTCAGCCCTACTCGTTCGGATCGGGTCGTCATCGCGTGGTGGCCTACGACTTCGGCATCAAGACCACGATCCTGCGTTGTCTGGCCGAGATCGCCACGGTGGAAGTGGTGCCGGCGTCCACGTCGGCCGCCGACGTTCTGGCCCGTCGTCCCGACGGGGTCTTCTTGTCGAACGGTCCCGGTGATCCGGCGGCCGTGCCGTACGCGGTCGACGCGATTCAGCAACTGCTCGGTGAAGTACCGGTGTTCGGAATCTGCCTCGGTCATCAATTGCTCGGTCGTGCACTCGGAGGCACCACGTTCAAGTTGCCGTTCGGGCACCACGGTGGAAACCACCCGGTGCGTCATGAAGCCAGTGGGCACGTGGAAATCACGAGTCAGAACCACAACTTCTGTCTCGACCCCGAGAGCCTGGCCGGGAAGGCGACTGTCACGCATCTCAACCTGAACGATCTCACCAACGAAGGCATGCGCGTTATGAACGCACCAGCCTTCAGCGTGCAGTACCACCCGGAGGCCGGGCCCGGCCCGCACGACAGTCGCTATCTCTTCGATCAATTCGATCGATTGATGCAGGACGGGAGCTTCTGACATGCCCAAGCGCACCGACCTCTCCTCGATCCTGATCATCGGTTCGGGTCCGATCGTCATCGGCCAAGCCTGCGAGTTCGACTACTCCGGCACTCAGGCCTGTCGCGTTCTGAAGGACGAGGGGTATCGCGTGATCCTCGCCAACTCGAATCCGGCGACGATCATGACCGACCCCGACTTCGCGCACCGCACGTACATCGAGCCACTCACGTGGGAAGTGGTGTCCCGCATCATCGATCGTGAGAAGCCCGATGCGGTTCTGCCCACCTTGGGCGGACAGACCGGCCTCAACATCGCCATGGCGCTGTTCGAGCGCGGTCTGGTCGGAGTCCCCGGAACTCCCGAATTGATCGGCGCCAACGCCGAGGCCATCTCCACGGCCGAAGATCGCGAGAAGTTCAAGAAGGCCATGATCGAGATCGGCCTGTCGGTACCGGCGTCGGGCGTGGCGCACACCCTCGACGAAGCGATGTCGGTGGTCGAACAGATCGGATTGCCCGTGATCGTTCGTCCCGCGTACATCCTGGGTGGTCGCGGGACCGGAATTGCTTCCACGACCGAGCAGTTCCGAGCCATCGCCAGCAATGGCCTCGACGCCAGCCCGATTCGCGAGATTCTCATCGAGAAGAGCATCGCGGGCTGGAAAGAATACGAACTCGAAGTCATGCGCGATCGCGCCGACAACTGCGTGATCATCTGCTCGATCGAGAACGTCGATCCGATGGGTGTGCACACCGGTGACTCGATCACCGTGGCACCGGCCCAGACGCTGTCCGACGTCGAGTACCAGATCATGCGCGACTCGGCGCTGGCCTGTATTCGCCGAGTCGGCGTCGAGACCGGTGGGTCCAATGTCCAGTTCGCGGTCGACCCGGCCACGGGACAGCAGGTCGTCATCGAAATGAATCCACGCGTGTCGCGCTCCAGTGCGCTCGCGTCGAAGGCCACCGGCTTCCCCATCGCCAAGATCGCCGCCAAGTTGGCGGTCGGCTACACGCTCGACGAGATTCCGAATGACATCACCCGGATGACACCGGCCTCGTTCGAACCCACCATCGACTACGTGGTCACCAAGATTCCGCGTTGGGCGTTCGAAAAGTTGCCGGGCACGTCGGGCGTGCTCGGAACCCAGATGCAGAGCGTGGGCGAGGTGATGGCCATCGGCCGCACGTTCCCGGAGAGCCTGCAGAAGGCTCTCCGCTCTCTCGAGCAGGGCCGACTCGGTCTCAACTGCGATCCGGCCGAGAAGCAGTACGCCGAGATGTCCGACGACGAGCTGCTCGCCGCTGTTGCGGTGGCCACGCCCGAGCGGTTGTTGCAGGTGGGCGATCTGCTTCGTCGAGGTGTCTCGATCGACCGTATTCACGATGCGTGTCGTATCGACCCGTGGTTCCTCGATCAGATGGCGATGATCGTCGAAGAGCGCCACGCGTTGTCGTCGGCGTCGGCCGCGTCGTTGACGCCGCGTGCGTGGAAGCGGGCCAAGCGCCTCGGTTTCTCCGATGCACAGTTGGCCTACCTGTGGGGCGCGACCGAACTCGACGTGCGCGCGGCGCGCGAGCGGGCCGGAATCGTTCCCACGTACAAGACGGTCGACACGTGCTCGGCCGAGTTCGCCGCGTCGACGCCGTATCACTATTCGACGTACGAAGACGAGAACGAGGTCCGGCCCTCCGACAAGCCGCGCGTGGTGATTCTCGGGTCGGGTCCCAACCGCATCGGTCAGGGCATCGAGTTCGACTACTGCTGTGTGCACGCCTCGTTCGCGTTGCGTGACGCCGGTTTCGAAACAGTGATGGTCAATTGCAATCCCGAAACGGTCTCCACCGATTACGACACATCCGATCGTCTGTACTTCGAACCGCTCACCCGTGAAGACGTCATGAACGTGATCGCGGTCGAAACCGCGGCGGCCGGGGGAGTGCCACCCAAGGTCATCGTGTCGCTCGGTGGTCAGACGCCGCTGAAGTTGTCGGGTCAATTGCCGGTCGAATTGGTGGCCGGCACCTCACCGTCATCGATCGACCTGGCCGAGGATCGCGAGAAGTGGAACGCGTTGTGTCGCGATCTCAACATTCCGCAGCCACCCGGTGGCACGGCGGTCACGTTGGCCGAGGCCGAGGCGATCGTGGCCGACGTTGGCTTCCCGGTCCTGGTGCGCCCGAGTTACGTGCTCGGGGGTCGCGCCATGCAGATCGTTCACGATCGCGAACACTTGGCCCGGGCCATGGCCGAACTCACCGGCTTCGGAAGCCTCGGGAAGGAAGGCGGCCTGTCGGCCGAACGTCCGGTGCTCGTCGATCGATTCCTCGAGGACGCGACCGAAGTCGACGTGGATGCAATTCGCGATCACACCGGCGAGGTGCTCATCGGCGGCGTGATGGAGCACGTCGAAGAAGCCGGTGTGCACTCGGGTGACTCGGCTTGTGCCATTCCACCCCAGAACTTGCCGTCGTGGGTCGTGGAAGTGATCACCACCTACACGGCGTCGATCGCCGATGCACTCGATGTGCGTGGACTGATCAACGTTCAGTTCGCGGTGGCCGGAACGAGCGTGTACGTGATCGAGGCCAACCCACGTGCCAGTCGAACGGTTCCGTTCGTGGCCAAGGCCACCGGCGTTCCGTTGGCCAAGGTCGCCACGCGCGTGATGCTCGGCGCGACTCTGGCTGATCTTCGACACGAAGGTCTTCTGGTCGACTCGGTGCTGTCCTCCGGTGCGGTGGCCGTGAAGGAAGCGGTGCTCCCGTTCAATCGATTCCCCGAAGTCGACACCGCGCTCGGGCCCGAGATGCGGTCGACTGGTGAAGTGATGGGCTACGACGTCACGTTCGGCAAGGCGTTCTACAAGGCTGAACTGGCGGCCGGAACGGTGTTGCCCACCGAGGGAACCGTGTTCTTGTCGTTGGCCGATGCCGACAAGCCGGCTGGTCTGGTGGTGGCCAAGCGGTTGCGCCGACTCGGTTTCGGAATCGCCGCGACCACCGGCACGGCGAAGTATCTGTCGCGCTTCGGTCTGGCCATCGATCTCGTGGTGGGCAAGGTGAGTGAGGGCGCGGGCAACACCGCGGTCGATCTCATCGCGAGTGGCGACATCTGCTTCGTCATCAAC
>VERK01000322.1 GCA_018882725.1 Actinomycetota bacterium
CAACTTGCGAGCCCGGTCGACGAGATCGATCGACAAGGTCGCGGTCTTGCGCTCGAAGCGCTTGACCATCTCGCGAACCGATTCGCTCTCTTCGTGCTTGCTCATCCAGGCCGGAATGGTGACGGTGATGAGTCGACCGTCGAGCCGGGCGGCCACACTCCGCTTGCGTCGCTTCGATCTGATCACGCGCACGTCGAACGCGCTGTCGAAGAGAGACGGCTGGTATGCCGGCCCCTCGGTCACTCGACGGCTCCGGTGTTCTTCAGTTCCTCGGCCACCAATTCGAGAGGGAACAACAGTGAGCCGGCGCGCCAACCGTCGGTGAGGTCGTGCTCGAACCACGATCCGCCGAGATTCGGGAAACGGTGCTCCTTACCGGCGAGATGGCGGCGCAGGATGCGGATCACGCCACCGTGCGACACCACGAGCACACAGCCGCCCTGATGGAACCGGGTGATGTCGGCGAACGCCGCGAGCGCCCGCTCGCGAGTCGAGTCGGCTGACTCGAAGTTGTCGGGACGTCGCCCGGAGTCGAGCCATCCGGGCCAACCGCTGTTGATCTCCTGGCGGGTGAGGCCTTGCCAGTCGCCGGCCGCGTTCTCGCGCCAACGCTCGTCGACACGCCGAGTCGTGCAGCCGACCGTCTCGGCGATGAGATCGGCGGTCACACTCGCGCGTTCGAGATCGCTCGAGATCACGAGGTCGAACGGTGGACATTCGGCGGCGAGAAGTTGCGCGGCCTGTCGCGCTTGCAAACGCCCGAGTGTGGTGAGCGGCGGATCGGCCTGTCCTTGCCAACGACCCACCGCGTTCCATTCGCTCTGGCCGTGTCGAAGCACGAGCACCCGGGTCGTCGTCACGGCTGTTCACGGTATCCCCCTGTACGCTTCGCTCGTGGCCACCGTCCGGCTCTTCGCCCAGGCTCGTGAGGCGGCCGGAACCGGTCGCGATTCACTCGACGGTCGCACCGTGGCCGAGGTGATCGATGCCGCGGTGCGAAAGTACGGCGCAAATTTCGAGCGAATCCTGCCGACGTGTCGTGTGTGGTTGAACGGCGAGGCCGTTCCGGTCGACACTCCTGTCTCCGACCGCGACGAAGTGGCAGTATTGCCTCCGGTGTCAGGAGGATGTCGATGAGCACTCATGCGAACGATGCGTCGAACATGCCGCTCGACGAATTGCGCGCCGAACGCGATCGCCTGCGTCGCGAAGAAGATGCGGTGTCGTTCGTTCGCCGACTCGCCCAGGGTCGCATCGATCTCGTCGAGGCGATTCGCCATCGTCAGTCATCGGGCGAATCCACCTCGGTGGCCGACATCATTCGCTCCGGAGTCGGTCCGGCGCCCAGCACCGGGTCGGCCCGTCCTCCGCGTGACACCGAGGTAGCGGCCGATCACCCGCTCGTGACCGAGTTCGATCAGTTGTGCGACGACCTCGGATTCGACGAGATGATCGAACTCGACCGACCGGGCCTCGATCGTCTCCACGACGGACTCGTGGCGTTCGAAGCGGCCCAGAGCGGTCGCCGTCGCGACCTGTTCGAGCGCATCGATGCGCTGACTGCCGAGTTGGTCCGTCGCTATCGCGACGGCGACGCCTCGGTCGACTCGCTGCTCCAGGGCTGACCAGGCCCGGAG
>VERK01000323.1 GCA_018882725.1 Actinomycetota bacterium
CGGCACCGGCCCTCGCTCGGGCGCTGTCGAGTGCCAACTGCAGGGCCTCGGCCCGGGCCTGCCAGCGCGACAACTCCGACTGCGCGTCGGAGCGCGCATTCACCGCCGCTTCGTATGTGGCGTCCGCCGTCATGCGCCGCGACTCGGCCGCCGTCACTTCGCCGACGAGCGGAGCCTCCACGGCCTGTGCCTGTTCGAGTTCGTCGCGCAACCGCTGGATTTCCCCAGCCAGACGACTGTCGCGTTCGGACAGATTCTCGAGTCGCGTCGCGAGACGGCGGTATTCGGATTCGGCGGCTTCGAGAGCAGCGCGCAAGGTGCGCAATTCGCCGCGCACTTCGGCCGCGGCGCTCGACGCCGATTGCGACGACGACAACTCGTCGAACAAGGTGACAGCGGCCGCCTTCTCACCTTCGAAGACCGCTTCGTCGTTCGTGAGTTCGCGACCCTCGGGTTCGAGACGGGCGATACCGGCTTCCACCTCGCCGAGTTCGGCGCGCAGAGCCGCGGCGTCGGCTTCGAGACTGGCCACCAGACCCGAGTCCATGAGTTGTCCGCGATCTCGTTCGTACGAACGGCGGCGTTCGACCAACAGCATGGAGATACCGCGCGCGCGTTCGCGTAACTGCTCGACCCGCATCAATTCGTCGGACAATCCACTCTCACCGCGGGCCGACAGTTCGGACTCGGCCGCCATCACACCGGTGTCGAGTTCGGCCAACTGCTTGCGCAATTCACCTTCGCGTCGGGTGGCTTCAGTACGGTCGCCGGCCAACGCCTCGAGTCGGCGACGGAATCCGGCGATCTCGCGGCCGGCCAGGAAGATCTGCAGCGCGCTCAGTTCGGCGACGAGATCGCCGTGACGGCGCGCGGCCTCCGCTTGCCGCTCGAGCGGACGCAACTGACGACGGACTTCGCGCAAGAGGTCTTGCACACGCAAGAGGCTCGCTTCGGTTGCCTCCAGGCGACGCTCGGACTTCTCCTTGCGTTTGCGGAACTTGAGAACACCGGCCGCCTCTTCGATGATCGAGCGGCGATCTTCGGGACGCGCGTTGAGTACGGCGTCGATCTGACCCTGGCTCACGATCACGTGTTGCTGGCGACCCACGCCAGCATCGGAGAGCAGTTCTTGCACGTCGAGCAGACGGCACTGCACACCATTGATCGCATACTCGCTCTCGCCGGTTCGGAACAGCGTGCGGCTGACGCTCACCTCGCTGAACTCGACGGGCAAGAGGCCAGCCGAGTTGTCGAGAGTCAGAGTCACCTCGGCGCGCCCGAGGGCCGGCCGCTTGGCAGTACCGGCGAAGATGACGTCGTCCATCTTCTGGCTGCGCACCGCACTGGGGGCCTGCGCGCCGAGAACCCAGGCGATGGCGTCCACCACGTTCGACTTGCCCGAACCGTTGGGTCCGACCACCACCGTGACCCCTGGTTCGAGGTCCATGACGGTGGTGTCGGCGAAGGACTTGAAGCCCTTGAGGGTCAGCGTCTTCAGGAACACGGCACGAGCGACCCTAGTGGACGGACCCGCAGGTGGGCCGGAAGCGCCGAGGGCCTCAGCGCTGGCAGACCCGACACCACGACGTGGTCCGTCCGGCCACCACGGCGCTGGTCACGACGCCCCGGCCACACGT
>VERK01000119.1 GCA_018882725.1 Actinomycetota bacterium
CGTCAACCTCGAGTACTACGACCTCGGCATGGAGTACCGCGATCAGACCGACGATCAGGTCACGATCGATGCCGCCAACGCGATTCTGAAGCACGGCGTGGGCGTCAAGTGCGCCACCATCACTCCCGACGAAGCACGCGTCGAAGAGTTCAAGTTGAAGAAGATGTGGAAGTCGCCCAACGGCACCATCCGCAACATCTTGGGTGGCGTCGTGTTCCGCGAGCCGATCATCTGCAACAACATTCCCCGTCTGGTTCCGGGCTGGACCAAGCCGATCGTGATCGGCCGTCACGCGCACGGCGATCAGTACAAGGCCACCGACTTCAAGGTCCCCGGTGCCGGCACCGTCACCATCACCTACACGCCCGCCGACGGCAGCAAGCCCGTCGAGATGGAAATCGCCAAGTTCGGCAAGGACGGCGGCGTCACGATGGGCATGTACAACTTCAACGACAGCATCCGCGATTTCGCGCGCGCGTCGTTCCGTTACGGCTTGGCCCGCAACTACCCGGTGTACATGAGCACCAAGAACACGATCCTCAAGGCCTACGACGGCCAGTTCAAGGATCTGTTCCAGGAAGTGTTCGAGGCCGAGTTCAAGGCCGACTTCGACAAGGTCGGTCTCACCTACGAACACCGTCTCATCGACGACATGGTCGCGTGCGCCATGAAGTGGGAGGGCGGCTACGTGTGGGCCTGCAAGAACTACGACGGTGACGTGCAGTCCGACACCGTGGCTCAGGGTTATGGCTCGCTCGGTCTGATGACCTCCGTACTCATGACCCCCGACGGAAAGACCGTCGAGGCCGAAGCCGCGCACGGCACGGTCACGCGCCACTACCGCGAGCACCAGAAGGGGAACAAGACCTCCACCAACCCCATTGCGTCGGTGTACGCGTGGACGGGTGGTCTGAAGCACCGCGGAAAGCTCGACAACAATCCCAAGCTCATCGAGTTCGCCGAGAACCTCGAGCGCGTGTGCGTCGAGAGCGTCGAAGGTGGCGAGATGACCAAGGACTTGTCCATCCTGATCTCGAAGGATCAGCCCTGGCTCACCACCGAGGACTACCTCGCGGCGCTCGACCGTCGCCTGCAGCAGAAGATGAAGTGATCGCGTGCGAGCCGTCGTCCTGCGCGCGCACGGTGGCCCGGAGGTCCTGACCTTCGAAGACGTGCCCGAACCGGTCCCCGGACCGGACGAGGTTCAAGTCGCCATTCGCACGACGGCGCTCAATCGCGCCGATCTTCTCCAACGGATGGGCGGTTACCCCGACCCGCGTCGTGGTGTGGCCCTCGAGATCCCCGGACTCGAGTTCTCGGGTGTCGTGCGCGCGGTGGGTGAACGCGTGTCGCTCTGGAAAGTGGGCGACGAGGTCATGGCCATCGACGCCGGTGGCGCGTACGCCGAACTCATCTGCACACACGAGCGTCAACTCATGCGTGTTCCGTCATCAGTGGGTGTTCGAGACGCGGCCGCGATTCCCGAGGTGTTTCTCACCGCGTGGGACGCCTTGGTTCTGCAGGGCGGCCTCACCTCGGGCCGGTGGGCGCTCGTTCATGCCGGAGCGTCCGGTGTGGGCACGGCGGCCATCCAGATCGCCAAAGCGATCGGTGCGCGCATCGCGGTCACGTGCAGCTCGGGCAAGGCCGAGGCGGTTCGCGCTCTGGGTGCCGACCTCGTGCTCGAGCGTTCGCCGCATGACTGGTTGAGCGATGCGATGAAGGCCGTGCCGAGTGGTTTCGACGTGATCCTCGACGTGGTGGGCGGCGATGAAGTCGACCGCAACTTGAAGGCCGTCACCACGCGCGGATCGATCGTTCAGGTGGGCCTCATGGGCGGAGCGCAGACTCCGGTGAACGTCGGCTTGCTTCTGGCCAAGCGGGCGCGCTGGATCGGCACCACGCTGCGCGCACGACCGCTCGAAGAGAAGGTTGCCGTCACACAACGCTTCGTCGCCGAGATGTTGCCGCTGTTCGATACTGGTGCTCTGCGCCCGATCATCGATCGCCGTTATCCGTTCGACCGGATCGCCGAAGGTCACGAAGCCATGGCGGCCAATCTCAACACGGGCAAGATCCTCATCGACGTGTCCTGAGCCATGGCCGTCGACGACCGACCGCGCGTTCTGGCTCATCATCCCGGTCTCGACGGAGTCCGCGCCGTCGCCGTTCTCGCGGTGCTCGTCTTTCACGCCGAACAGACGTGGTTGCCGGGCGGATTCCTCGGTGTGTCGCTCTTCTTCACGCTGTCGGGATACCTCATCGTCAATCTGCTGGTGAGCGAACTCGAACGAAGTGGAACGGTGTCGTTGCGCGCCTTCTGGGCACGACGACTACGCCGGTTGGCTCCGGCGGCCACCGTCACCATCCTGGCCGTGGTCGGCCTGGCGTCGTGGTTGTCGTCGTCGCTCGAACAGGGCCGCATTCGCGGCGACGCGGTGGCGGCGGCCTCGTACGTGGCCAACTGGCGGGCCATCGCGGCCGACAACACGTACGCCGAGATCTTCGCCAACGCCAGCCCGCTGCAACACATGTGGTCGCTGTCGATCGAGGAGCAGCTGTACCTGTTGGTTCCGATCGCAGTGGTCGTCGCGGCTCGATTCGGATTGAAGCGCCGGGGAATCGGTGTGCTGTTCGCCGTGGGTGCGGCGGTGTCGTTCGCGATCGCGATCGCAGCGGACGGTTTCGACCGCATCTACTACGGAACCGACACGCGGGCGTCCGAACTGTTCGTCGGTGCGGCGTTGGCTTGTTTGCTCGGCCCACGTCTCGAACGATGGGCGATGTCGATCAACCGACCGCGAGCGATCGTCGGTCCGATCGCGCTGGTGGCGTTCGTGTCGTTGTGCCGGTTCGTCGACCTCGACAGCACGTGGCTCGTGTCCGGGGGCTTCACCGCGGTGGCATTGGTGAGTGCGGTGTTGTGTGCTGGCGCGATCGTGCCGGGGGTGGTTCGCACCCTGCTGTCGTGGCGTCCGCTCGTGTACGTCGGTCGCATCAGCTACGGCCTGTACTTGCTGCACTGGCCGGTGTACGTGTGGCTCGACGGCGATCGTCTCGAACTCGACCCGGTGCCGTTGTTCGTGGTGCGTTTGGTCGTCACGTTCGCCTTGGCCGCGTTGTCGTATCGCTTCGTCGAGATGCCGGTTCGTCAACGCACCCGGCTCGTCGAGCCGCGCGTGGCCATCACGTCGTTCGTGGCGGGAGTATTGGCGGCGGTGACGATTCCGCTGGTGGTGTTGGCCGCACCCAACGGCACGACGATCGACGTGGTTCCCGAAGTGCTCTCGACCGTGGCTCCCTCGCCGGAGACGAGTCCCGATGAGTCGACCCCGGCCGAATCGAGCTCGCTCGACAATGTTCTCGTGATCGGCGACTCGAGTGGCGAGAACGTGGCCCTGGCCCTCTCGAACGGCGCCGACGGTCAGCTGGGTGTCGTCTCGGGCGCGGTGATCGGGTGTCCGTTGGTCGACGTGAGCTTGGTGTTCTTGCGCATCGATCAGAACCAGGACACCGAGTACTGCCCCGACAACCTCCTGACTATCGCCGATCACGTCACCGACATCGATGCCCTCGTGATCGTCGTGAGCGTGGCCAATCAGTGGGACTACCGACCACTCGACTCCGACGAACGTGTGGCGGTGGGCAGTGAGCGTTACCGGGCCGATCTCGATCAGTTCATCGAGAAGGTCAACGAGGTTCTGGCCTTCAGTGGTGTGCCGGTGTTGGTGCTCGAATCACCGATCGTGGGTGACAACCCCATGATGAACGGCGACACCGCCGAACCGCGCGCGGCCTGGAACGCGGTGATGCGTTCGTGGGACGAACGTTGGCACTCGGTGGCCGTCGTGCCGTACGCCGACTTGTTGGCCGACCCGACATCGGACGAGGGGCGTATCGAGCGCCCGGACGGCACCCATCTCGACGCTGCGTTCGGTGAAACGCTGGCCCGCGAATCGCTGATCCCTCGGATTCGCGAGGTGTACGAGCGAACCATCGACGAAATGCGCTCTTCGGGCTGCCTGGCCGATGGACGTCTGGTCGTGTCGGCCTGTCGCGTCAGTTCGTGACGTCGAACGTGCGCGTGTGCCAGCCGGTCGCGCCGTCGGGTGCGACGTCTTGCACGACGTCGGTTTGCGTCTCGCCGTCCTTGTCGGTGGCGCGCACTTGCACCACGTGACGTCCGGGTGTGGCATCCCACTCGACGACCCATTGACGCCAGGTGTCGTCGCTCACGTCGTTGCCGAGTTCGGCTTCCTGCCACGGACCGTCGTCGACGCGCACTTCCACCTTCTCGATGCCGGTGTGCTGGGCCCACGCGACACCGGCGATCGAGATGCGACCAGGAGCCACCTTCTCGCGGTGACGCGGCACGTCGACACGTGACTGTGTCTTGACCGGCCCGAGGCGCGACCAACCGAGCGGAACCCAATAACCCTCGCGATCCCAGGTGGTGAGTTCGATGCGCGCCAACCACTTGGTGGCCGACACGTAGCCGTACAACCCGGGGACGACGAGGCGGGCCGGGAAACCGTGTTCGAGTGGCAGCGGTTCGCCGTTCATGCCGATGGCCACCATGCAGTCGCGCCCATCGAGGGCGACGTCCACCGGGAATCCGCACGTCCAGCCGTCGAGGCTCGTGCTGAACACTTGCTCGGCGCCATCGAGAACACCGACGCGGTCGAGCAGATCCTTGAGCAGAACGCCTTGCCACATGGCGGTGCCGATGAACGGTCCGCCCACCGGGTTCGAGACGCAACACAACGTGACGGGACGCTCGACTTGCGGCAATGCGAGCAAGTCGGCGTAGGTGAGCGTGAGCGGATTCTCCACCAGACCGTCGATGGTGAACGACCACGAATCGCGATCGACAGTCGGGAACGACATGGCCGTGTCGATGCGGTAGAAGTCGTCGTTCGGCGTGAAGAACGGTTCGGTGGGGTGGAAGTCGTCGGTGTTCGGAACACTCACGGTGTCGTCGACATCGGGCAACGTGGAAGGTCGCTGCGACTCGATGCGTCGCACACGATCGTTCTGGCGCGAACGACCGATCAGTCCGGACGCGAGGGCCACCACGCTCACGGCGCCGGCGGCACCCACGAACTGTCGACGATCGAATCCGAGTGGGGCCGCCGACTCGGTGGGGCGACGTCGCGCGAACCACTCGCGAGTGCCCGACTGCATGAGCACCACGAACGATGCGATACCGGCCACCGCACCGACAATGGGTCCGACGTACGACCATCCGGTGGTGCCGGTGCGCTCGGCCGCACTGGCCAGACCGAGCACGGTGAACAGAATCGTGCCCCACGCGTACGCCGACCAGCGCCGAGTGGCGCCGAGGGCGGTGGCGACGACGGCCAACACGATCCAGATGCCGACGCGCAACGCGGTCTTGTCGTTGGTGCCGAAGAGATCGATGGCCAGGTTCTTCAACCAGCGCGGCACTCGATCGATGAACGAACTGCCCACGGTGTCGATGGGTGACGCGGTGTTGCCGAGTGCGGTGACGAGGATGCCCACGCACACCGAGCAGAGACCGGCCAGCAGACCGGCGACGGCGCCGACGATTCGTGGAGGTGTGGGAAGCGGCGCGCGGGGCGCCCGAGGATCGACTTCGAGAGTCTCGGTCACCGCTCGTACATCGGCACGTAGTCGCGGGTATCGGAGCCCGTGTACCACTGCCGCGGACGGCTGATCTTCTGCTCTTTGTCGGTGAGCAGCTCTTGCCAGTGCGCGAGCCAGCCGGCCGTGCGCGGAATCGCGAACAGCACGGTGAACATGGCCACCGGGAAACCGAGCGCCTGGTAGATCAGACCCGAATAGAAGTCGACGTTCGGGTACAACTTGCGATCGACGAAGTACGGATCGCTGAGCGCGGTCTCTTCGAGCTTGAGGGCCACGTCGAGCAACGGGTTCTTGCCGGTCACTTCGAACACCTCGTACGCGGTCTTCTTGATGATCTTGGCTCGCGGGTCGTAGTTCTTGTAGACGCGGTGGCCGAAGCCCATGAGGCGACCGCCCTTGCCGCTCTTGACGTCAGCGATGAACGCCGGAACGTTCTCGACGCTGCCGATCTCTTCGAGCATGCGCACGACGGCCTCGTTGGCTCCACCGTGCAGCGGACCGTAGAGCGCCGAGGCAGCGGCAGCAGCCGACGAATACGGGTCGGCGTGGCTCGAACCGGTGACGCGCATGGCGGTGGTGCCGCAGTTCTGCTCGTGGTCGGCGTGCAGGATGAAGAGCACGTCCATGGCGCGCTCGAGGCGCGGATCGACTTCGTACTCGCCGACCTTCCACATCATGTTGAGGAAGTTGGCCGGGAACGACAGATCGTTGTTGGGATAGACGAAGGGAAGGCCGGCCGAGAAGCGGTAGGCCATGGCGGCCAGTGTGGGCGTCTTGGCGATGAGGCGCAGGATCTGCTTGTCGCGCGATTCCTTCGACTCGATGTCCTTGGCGTCGTTGTAGAAGGTGCCGAGGGCGGCCAACGACGAGACGAACATGCCCATCGGGTGGGCGTCGTAGTGGAAACCGTCCACGAAACGCTTGCGCATGTTCTCGTGGATGAACGTGTGGTGCGTGACGTCGTCGGTCCACTTCGACAACTGGTCCTTGGTGGGCAGTTCGCCGTTGAGGAGCAAGTACGCCACTTCGAGGTAGGTCGACTTCTCGGCCAACTGTTCGATGGGGTAGCCACGGTAACGCAGAATGCCGGCGTCACCGTCGAGGAACGTGATGGAGCTCTTGCACGCGGCCGTCTGCATGTAGGCCGGGTCGTAGATGAAGAGCTGCGGATCGAGCTCGCGAACGGCGGAGGCGGGGATGGTGCCACCCTGGATGGGGACCGTCACCTTCTTGCCGGTGCGGTCGTCGATGATCGTGATGGTGTCGGGCACCTTGCTCGTCCCCTTGATCGTGAGGTCCGTTGTTCGGACCGTGGTTATG
>VERK01000120.1 GCA_018882725.1 Actinomycetota bacterium
GTGGCAGGCCACGGGGTGGCCCTGGCCACGGCCGATGAGCGCCGGCTCCTCGACCGCACAATGGTCCTGGGCCTTCGGACAGCGGGTCCGGAATCGACATCCAGACGGCGGGTCGATCGGGCTCGGAACGTCACCTTCGAGCATGATGCGGCGCCGTCCCCGCTCGACGCCCGGGTCGGGCACCGGGATGGCCGACAGGAGTGCCCGAGTGTACGGATGCGAGGCCCTCTCGTACAGGGTCTCGGCGGTGGCCACTTCGACCAACTTGCCGAGATACATCACCGCCACGCTGTGCGACACATGGCGGACAACCGACAAGTCGTGGGCGATGAACACGTACGACAGCCCAAGTTGATCCTGAAGGTCGGCCAAAAGGTTGACGACACCGGCTTGGATACTCACGTCGAGAGCCGACACCGGTTCGTCGAGAACGAGCAGTTTCGGATCCGACGCCAAGGCGCGCGCGATACCGATGCGCTGACGTTGTCCACCACTGAACTCGTGCGGGAAGCGTCTGGAGTGATCGGGCGACAAACCGACCAACTCGAGCAGCTCCTTCACCCGCGCCTGATGATCACCGGGAATCCTCTGAACTTCGAGCGGCTCGGCGATGGATGTGCCCACGGTGAGACGTGGGTCGAGCGATGCGTACGGATCCTGGAAGACGATCTGCATGTCACGACGGAGCTCACGCAGTCGATCGGCGCGCATTCCGACCAACTCCTCGCCCTGGAAACGCACCGATCCGGCCGTGGGTTCGACGAGGCGCAGGACGCAACGACCAACGGTGGTCTTACCCGAACCCGACTCACCGACCAAGCCCAAGGTTTCGCCGGGACGCACCGAGAACGAGACGCCCGATACCGCTTGGACGACGTTCTTGTAGGCGCGAACTCCGCGCGACGTCTTGACGGTGAAGTGCTTCACCAGTCCGTTCACGTCGAGAATCGGCTCGGTGCTCACGAACCCACCGTTCTCAATTCGTCGGCTCGTAAGCAGGCCGACTCCAGATCGCCCACGGCGCGCAGAGTCGGGATCTCGACCGCGCATTCGTCGATCGCGTGCGGGCAACGTACACGAAACGCGCAGCCGGACGGCGGCTCGATCATGTTGGGAGGCGAGCCCGGAATCGGGACCAACCGATCGCGGCCCACAGTGGGCAACGAACGCATGAGTCCTTGGGTGTACGGATGCGACGGATGGTCGTAGAGCGACGCGACCGGACCGCGCTCGACGACTCGGCCGGCGTACATTCCTTGCACGCGATCAGCCACGCGGGCCACGACTCCGAGATCGTGGGTGATCAAGACGATGGCCGCCTGGCGCTCCGACTGGATCTTCTGCAGAATCTCGAGGATCTGGGCCTGAACGGTCACGTCGAGGGCGGTGGTCGGCTCGTCGGCGATCAACACGTCGGGGTCATTGGCGATCGCCATGGCGATCATCACGCGCTGACGCATTCCGCCCGAGAATTCGTGCGGGTACTGACGGGCCCGATCTCGGGGTTGCGGGATTCCGACGTCGTTGAGCAGTTCGATGGCCCGCTCCATGGCCGACGCCTTGCTCATGCTCTGATGAGCCCGGATCATCTCCACGATCTGGTTCCCGATGCGGTGGGTCGGGTTCAGCGCCGACAACGGATCCTGGAAGATCATGGCGACCTTGCGTCCACGAACCTCGCGCAACACCTGACGGGGCGCACCCACCAGCTCGGTTCCGTTCACCGTGGCCGAGCCCGAGATACGGGCCCCTTTGGGCAGAAGGCCCATGAGTCCGAGGAACGTGACCGACTTGCCCGAACCCGACTCGCCCACCACGCCGAGGATCTCCCCAGCGCACACGTCGAGGTCGATTCCGCGTACGGCTTGCACCTCACCGAACAACGTGGGGAACGTGACCCGGAAGTCACGCAACGAAAGCACGGCTTCACCCGACATCAGCGATTTCCTTCGAGTTTCGGATCGGTCGCATCACGCAACCCGTCACCGACGAAGTTCACACACAACGACACGAGGATCAGAATCACGCACGGGAAGACCACCAGCCACCAGTAACCGGGCAGGAGGGCTCCCTTCGCGCTACCGACCAACTTGCCGAGTGAGGTTGCCCCGGCGCCGGGTTGCGGTCCGTACCCGAAGAAGCCCAGAGTCGCCTCGGCGATGATGTTGCCCGACACCGCGAACGTGAGCGCCACGAGGATCGGACCGGCCGAATTGGGCAGAAGGTGACGCAAGACGATCCGCGTGTTGCTGGCACCGAGCGCCCGCGCGGCTTCGACGAACTCGCGTTCTTTGAGCGCCAGGACCTGACCACGCATCAAACGGGCCACTCCCATCCACCCGAACAACACGAAGAGAACCACGACGAAGCGAATAGACGTGGGATTGCCGACGATCGGTTTGAGCCACGGAACGTTCGACATCACGCTCCGCAGTACCAGGAGCGTCACGAGGAAGGGGAAAGCGAGGAAAAGATCGGTGACTCGCATCAACAAGTCGTCGATCCAGCCGCCGCGCAGACCCGCCAACGCGCCGATGGCCACCCCGAGGATCGTGCCGAAGAAGGCCGATGCCAGCCCGATCAAGATCGAGACACGGAGCCCGTAGATGAGCCGGCTGTAGAGGTCACGACCGATGTCGTCGGTGCCGAGCCAGGCGATGCCACGGGGACTGAGGAACGAGTTCGGGTTCTCCGGACTCGTCTTGAAGACGGCCTCGTTCACGCCATACCGCGCCGTGAAGGGCGCCAACAAGATGAAAAGCACCATGATGCCGAGGATGATCAGCGACACCAGAGCGGCCCGGTGCTTCGTGAAGCGCCGCACCGCCATGCGCCGCGGCGACATGGACTCGGCTCGCAGTCCGACCGACGAATCGGCCGGCGAAACGGAGTCAGGCGCGTTCGGTGCGAGTTCGTCAGCCAAGGCGGATCCTCGGGTCGAGCACCGCGTACAAGACGTCGGCGAGAAGGTTGAATGCGATCACCACGAGGGTGAAGAAGAACATCCACGGCATCATCTGCGGGAAGTCGCCGTTGTCGTAGGCCCCGAGGAAGAAGTCGCCCAGACCGGGGTACGAGAAGATCCGTTCGGTGATGATGAGTCCGCCGAGGATGGCACCGATGTCGATAGCAGCCACCGTGACGATTGGGATGAGCGCGTTGCGCAACGCGTGCCGGACCAGCACTCGACGTTCACTGATGCCCTTCGAGCGGGCGGTGCGCATGTACTCGCTGTTCAGAACCTCGAGAAGTGACGCCCGCATGTACCGGGCGTACACGGCGACCACCTGGATGACCACCACTGTGACCGGGAGGATCATGTGCTTGACCATGAGAACAAGGTCGAAACCTCTATGTCCGGGTGGGTAGACGCCCGATGTGGGAAGAAGTGATTCACCGAACCACTTGCTCCAGTAGACAGCGAAGAGAAGCTGAAGCAGTAGAGCCGACACGTACGGCGGAGTGGAAATGGCCACGAACGACGAGGTGCTCACGGTCGCATCCCGAAGACCACCGGGCTTCAGCGCCACGAAGATTCCAAACGAGAGACCGATGAGGATCCCGAGGAAGGTTGCGGTGAGACCCAATCGAAGCGTGTTGAACATCGCATCGCGGAACTCGGGCCACACCTCGCGGCTGCCCTTGATACTGCGCGGCCAATCGAACGTGACGAAACCCTGGAGCCACTGCAGGTAGCCCCGCACGTAGCCTCCGAAACCCTCGTACAGGCCGTTGGTCTCGATGTACTGCTGGATCTTCTTCGGCGACGCGCGTTGATTGACGCGCAGGTAACTGGCCAACGGATCGGTGCCGACCCGGAGCGCCACGTAGACCACGAACGTGATGATGAGCGTCATGGGCAAGGCCCACATCAAACGCCTCATCACGAATCTGAACACGAGTTCTCCCCCGCCCCCTCGACTTCACTCCGAGCATAAACGAGAACGAGGGGCCGGTCGAAAGACCGGCCCCTCGCTTCACGAGTTTCTGATCGGGATCAGAGAACCTCGACGACCGGCTCCTGGGTCACGAGGTTGGTGATCACGAACTTGCCGTCGTTGGTTGTGTCCCACACGTTCGGGAGGATGGGGAAGGCGGTGAGCCACACCATCCACGACGAGTTGGCGCACTCGGTAACGGGGTTCAGACACTCGGGCCACTGCTCGGCTCCGATGATGATCTGGCCGTCGCCATCGACGTCTTCCCACTTCGAGAAGTTGTTGAACGCGCGGTAGTTGTTGAGTTCAGCGCCCACCGGACCGCCGAGGCGGTCAGTGCGCCAGAAGCCCGACTTCGGGAACTGGAACAGCGGGAGCATCACGTGGTCCGCGGCCATGAGCTTGAGCGCATCCTTGACGAGCTGAGCACGCTCGGCTTCGTCGACGGTTACGTCCGACTTCTCGAGAAGCGCGCTGGCTTCCTCGTTGCACCAACCAGTGGAGTTCTGACCCTGCTGGCTGTTGGCCTCGCTCGGAATCTGCGCACAGGTGAACGAGCTCACGAGGTACGCCGGGTCCGGCGGGGCGGTGCTGATGTACATGGCCATGTCGTAGTCGAGGGCTGGGAGCCGCTGCTGGAAGTAGCACGCGGCATCGCAGTTGTCGGCCACGACGTTGAAACCGGCCGCCTGGAGCAGCGGAATCAAGAAGGCCTGGGTGTTCTCACGGCGGGTGTTGCCGGTGTTGATGATCCAGCGAATGGTCGGCGCAGTGCCGTCCTTGGCCCAGAAACCTTCACCGTTCTTGGCCCAACCATTGGCCTCGAGGAGAGCGGCTGCACCCTCCGGGTCGTACTGATCGGCGAACGCGTCATCGCAGTACTGGCCGGGGACGATCGGACCGCAATTGAGCAACTTGCCCTTGCCTTCCGACAGCGGGATGTAGATCTGCTCGAAGACGGCGTCACGGTCGATCGACTTGGCGAAAGCCTCGCGGAAGATCGGATCGGCGAACGGACCACCGCGAGCCGGATCGGCCTGCAGGTAGAAGCCTTCGTAGTCGCCACCGAAGTCGATCTGGCTGGTGACGTTCGCGTCGCTCAGAGCGTCGGAGATACCAGCGAAGAACTGCGGATAGATGAAGTCGACTTCACCGGCGAGCAGAGCGGCGCTCTGCGTGTCGAAGTCGGCGAACGGGACAGCGACGACGCGCTCGACGGTCGGAGCGTCACCCCAGTAGTTGGGGTTCGGCACGTAGACGAGCTGATCGGGGCTGAACGATTCCATCATCCACTCGCGACCCGACACCTGGTTGAGCGAAGCGAAGTCGCCCGAGATGTCGTTGCAGTCGGCGACGGCATGGGCCTGGATCAGGCCACCGAAGAGGAGCTTGTACGGCGCGTACACCGCGTTGAAGGTCACGACGACCTGCTTGGTGCTCTCACCGGCCTCGACCGAAATGATCTTGTCGTAACCGGTGGTGCTGATCGAGCCTGGGGTGTTGAGAGTTGCGTTCACGGAGCACTGGAAGTCGGCCACCGTGATGGGACACCCGTCCTGCCACACGGCGTCGGGGCTGATGTCGAAGGTGATCGTCATGGCTGCTTCGCCTTCGGCGCCGCCAGCACCACCTTCGAGTGTGTCGGGACCGCAGTCGCCTGCGGGGGCTTCGGTGGCCGGAGCCTCCGAAGCGGGTGTGCTGGCCTCGCTGCCCGAATCGCCGTCGTCGCCGCCGCAGGCAGCGAGAATGAGAGCGATTCCGGTCGCGAAAGCGAGCACCTTGCTCGTTTTCTTGGACATGGAACCTCCTGGTCAGGTGGTGGAGGGAAACGGGTCGAACGACCACGGGGTCTCCCCCCGCCCGCTGACCATCCTCCCCGGTGGACGCGGCGCCGAAAGGTTACCAGCGTCCGTCCGGCAGGTTGCCGAACGGCTCAGGAGACGTGAGATGGGTACTGGACGATCCGGGCGAACTCGTCGGGATCGAGGCTGGCCCCTCCCACCAGAGCACCGTCGATATCGGGTTGGGCCATGAGTTCGGCCACGTTGCCGGCCTTGACCGACCCGCCGTACTGGATGCGCACGGCGCGGGCAGTCTCGGCCCCCCATTTTCCGCCGATCACCTGGCGAATCGCGCCGCACACTTCCTGAGCGTCGGTGGCCGTGGCGGTCAGGCCGGTGCCGATGGCCCAGATGGGTTCGTAGGCCACCACCAGGTCGGCCACCTGGGCGGCATTGCGACCGGCCAGCGACCCGAGAACCTGGCCGGACACCCGCTCGAGGGTCTGGCCGTGTTCGCGTTCGTCTTTGGTCTCGCCCACGCACACGATGGGCGTCATCTTGTGGGTTTGCACGGCGGCCACTTTCTTGGCCACCAGGTCGTCCGTTTCGCCGAAGAACTGGCGCCGCTCGCTGTGGCCGCAGATCACGTAGCGCACGCCGAGCTTGGCGAGAAAGGTTGGTGCCACTTCACCCGTGAAGGCACCCTTGTCCTCGTGGTGCGTGTTCTGCGCACCGAGTGCGAACTGCAACTCGTCGGCCTCGATGAGAGTTTGCACGCTGCGGATGTCGGTGAATGGAGGATGCAGGCTCACGTCCACCTTGGCGAAGTCGTCCTTCGTCACGAGGTAGCTCAATTTCTGCACGAGTTGAATCGCCTCGTAGTGATTGAGGTTCATCTTCCAGTTACCGCTGATCAGCGGACGACGGTCGTGTTCAGCGGGCATTGGGTGCCTTTCTCAGGGCTTCGAGGCCGGGAAGATCTCCGAGTTCGAGCAACTCGAGCGACGCGCCACCACCGGTGGACACATGGTCGATGCGATCGTCGAGATCGAATTGAGCGAGAGCAGCCGCGGAGTCGCCGCCTCCCACCACGGTGAAAGCCTTGGTGTCGGCCATGGCCTGCGCCACGGTGCGAGTTCCGTGAGAGAACCTCTCGTCTTCGAACATGCCCATCGGGCCGTTCCAGAAGACCGTGCGCGAC
>VERK01000121.1 GCA_018882725.1 Actinomycetota bacterium
TGCCCACACCGTGCACGTAGTGCACCACGTAGTTGCCCGGCTTGAGGTCTTCGAACACGCTGGCCGACGAGCGTGGCCGACGCCGGGGCTGCCGACGTGCGCGGCGACGCCCGGTGATGTCGGCTTCGGCGATCACGGCGACTTTGGCCGACGGAATGGTGAAACTCCGATGCAGCGGAGCGATCACGATCACGCCACCGCGACCGGAGAGGTCGAGTGGACCCGCCGTGCCGTCGAAGTGGGTGGCCAGTGAGAAGTCGACGCCGTTCTCGGCGAGCACACTCGCCATGCGTTCGGCCGAACCCACGCCGTCGGCGGCCACCACGACGCGGTAGTCGTTGGCGAGCAGTTGGCGAAGGCGTTCGCTGAAACCGTCCCCGATGCCAGCGGTGGCACCCCAGCCACTCGCTTCGACGAGCGGAACGTCAGGACCATCGGCCACGGGAATGAGATTCCACGATCCGCGGCATTCACCGAGCAAACGATCGGGAGTGGTGTGAAGTCGTGGGAATTGCTTGTCGGGGTCACGAGCCCAGGTGGAGGCGAGTGCGCGGGCCAGATCGTCTTCTTCGGCCAACAGGTCGTCGGCGCGATCGCGCAGGCGCCGCGGTTCGACGAGTACCACCTTGGCAGAGGAAGTCGCTTTGCCCGACGCCGTCGACGGGTTGTCGAGCAGATCGGTGAGGAGCGTGGGCTGGTCGACGAGCCAGGGCAGCCAACTCTCCATGCCGTCGAACAGAGACCCTTCGGCGAGTCGTTCCCAGTGTTCGCGTCCCCACGGTTCGGAAGCCACGAGGCGGCTGGCCCGTTCGCGCAGATCGTCGTCGAGGACGAGTTCGCGGGCCGGGAAGATCACGGCCTCGGCGAGATCGCGATCGCTGCGTTGATCGTGAACGGAGAACGTGGTGAGTCGGTCGACCTCGTCACCCCACAAGTCGATACGAATCGGCTGATCGGCGGTGGACGGGAACACGTCGACGATGGCCCCTCGTTGGGCTACTTCGCCGCGATGCTCCACGATCTCTTCGCGTCGGTACCCCATGTGCACGAGACGTCGAACGAGCTCGGTCGGATCGAGGATCGCGCCCTTGCGCACAACGATGGGTTCGGCCTGCGCCGACTGCGGAGCGAGTTGCTGCAGGAGTGCGCGCATGCTCGAGACGATGATTCGCGGCGATCGGTCGGGTTCGCCGAGTCGCCAGATCACTTCGAGTCGTCGGCCCATGGTCTCGACACTTGGGCTCACACGTTCGAACGGAAGTGTCTCCCAGGCCGGAAAGAGGACGACATCGTCGGCCGGAACGAACGACACGAGGTCATCGAACAATTGACCGGCCATGGTGCCGGTCGGGCACGCCACCACGAGTGGGCGACGTCCCGAGAGTTCGGCCAGGGCGGCGATAGCGACGGCTCGCGCCGCATCGGGAACGGCCAGTACTCCGTCGGCTGATCCGAGTAACGACACGAGTGCTCGATCGTCACGCAGACGCGCCGGCAGCGAGGTGAGCACACCGGGAACCGAGCGATCGGCGCTGGTCGCGCTGTTCATCGTGCTGTTCATCGCAGCGTCCATGGATACGACCTCACTGGCCGTTGAACGCATTCATCGCAGCGGGGGCACCATCGGCCACGATTCGCTCGACTGCATCGGCGGCGATCTGCACTCCCACGTCGAGTGTCTGACGTTCGGCGGCCGGAACCTTGCTCAGCACGTGATTGGCGCCTTGCTCCTTGTTGACCGGCTTGCCCACACCGATGCGCACACGGATGTAGTCCTGGGTGCCGAGGTCGGCGGTGATGCTGCGCAGCCCGTTGTGCCCACCAAGTCCGCCGCCCACCTTCACTCGAACGGTTCCGGGCGGCAGGTCGAGTTCGTCGTGTACCACGATCAGTCGTTCGGCGATCGGACCGCGGTTGAACCCGTACCGACGACTCAGGTCGCGCACGGCCTTGCCGCTCTCGTTCATGAACGTGGTGGGAAAGGCGAGCACCACTCGTTTCGATCCGATCCGAACGTCATCGACGAGCGCGTGATCGCGCGACGTCTTCAGCGATCCGCCGTGACGCGAGGCGAGCAGAGCCGCAACCTCTTCGCCGACGTTGTGACGAGTACGCGCGTATTGCTTGCCCGGATTGCCCAATCCGACGACGAGATAATCGAAGGTGTTGTTGCCCGAAGCGCTCTTCGCGCTCGACTCCTTGTCCGAACGGCCGAAGAGGCCCATTCGGATCAGCCCGCAGACTTGGGCGCTTCAGCTGCCGGAGCACCCTCGGCTGCCGGGGCGGCGGCAACGGGGGCTTCGGCGCGTGAACCGGCGATGGCGGTCACGATGGGCGAATCGGGATCGCCGAGCGCACGCGTGCCGGCCGGAAGAGCGACCTCTGACAGACGGATGACCTGACCGGGATGCATGCCCGAGATGTCGATGGTGATTTCCGACGGCATGTTGGCCGGCGTGGTGACGATGTCGATGGTGTCCTGCGACGGATCGACGAGACCACCTTCGGCGAGAACCGCCTTGGCTTCGCCCACGAGGCGAACCGGAACGGCGATGGTGAGTTCTTCGTCGAGGTTGATGCGAAGGAAGTCGATGTGCGACACGGTGCGACGTACTGGATGACGCTGCAGTTCCTTGATGACGGCCGGGTACGTGGTGCCGTCGACCTCGAGATTGAGGATGGTGTTGACACCAGCGGCACCCGACAGTGCCACGCGCAGGTCGCGCCGATCGACGGTGACCGACACGGGCGACATGCCCTGTCCGTAGAGCACGCCGGGGATCTGCTCGTCACGACGCAGACGACGGGCGGCACCCGTGCCGTTCGGGCGACCCGACTTGAGATTCAGCGTGGTGGACATGGACGACCTCTCGATTCGACGTGTGCCAGGGACGCATGAGCGGCCCGTGGAACAGAAACAGCCTGGAATACTACGGCCGGATCGGTCGGTTGCTACCCGTCGGAGCCGACGGAAAACCGTCCCGACGGAGCCGGTTCGGCCAGGTCAGGCCTGGTTCTCGCCGCCGAAGATCTCCGAGACGGACGTGTCGTCGAAGACGGCCGACAACGCGTCGGCGATGATCGGCGCGACCGACAACACCTGGATCTTGCCGATCTTCTTCTCGGGCGCGAGCGGCAACGTGTTGGTGAGGATCACTCGGTCGATGCGCGACTTCTCGAGACGTTCGATGGCCGGACCCGACAAGACGCCGTGGCTGGCCATGGCCCAGACCTCGGTCGCACCCTTGTCGAGCAAGAGGTGTGCGGCCGAAACGATGGTTCCGCCGGTGTCGATCATGTCGTCGGTGAGGATGCACAGCCGACCTTCGACGTCGCCGATCACGTCGAGGGCCTGGGCCGTGTTGGTGGTGCCCTTCGGACGGCGCTTGTAGACGAACGCCAGGTCGGCGCCCAGGTGCTGTTGCATGCGCTCGGCCACCTTGATGCGACCGGCATCGGGCGACACGATCACGGGGTCCTTGGCGTTCTCGCGGATGTACTGCTCGATGACGGGCATGGCCGTGAGGTGATCGACCGGACCGTCGAAGAATCCCTGGATCTGTCCGCTGTGAAGATCGATCGACACCATCCGCTTGGCGCCGGCCGCCTTGAACAAGTCGGCCACCAGTCGCGCGGTGATGGGTTCACGGCCTTCGGCTTTGCGATCCTGGCGTGCGTATCCGTAGAACGGGCACACCGCGGTGATGCGCTTCGCCGATGCGCGTTGTGCGGCGTCGATCATGATGAGCTGTTCCATGATCGAGTCATTGATGCTTCGACCGTCGCAACCGAAGTGACTCTGCATGATGAACACGTCGCAACCGCGAACGCTCTCACCGAAGCGGGGACGAACTTCACCGTTGGCGAATTCGACCAGGTTGGGATCTCCGAGTTCGATGCCGAGGTGTTGGGCCACTTCGTGGGCGAGGGCCAGGTGGGTGCGCCCCGAATAGAGGGCCATCCGCTTGGTCGTCACCTTGTCCACGAAGTCACCGTCTCCCACTGTCGTCCCGGGTTTCACTCGCTCGAATCATAGAACGCGCCCGTCTGCTGGCCGTCAGCCACACGCGTGCCGGGCACGAGGTTGGCGTACGGTCCGACGCGAGCGCCGACTCCGATTTCCGAATCACGAGCGACTGAGTTCTCGACGATGGCGCCGTCGCCGACCACGCAGTCGACCAGACGGGTCTGGGGTCCGATCTCGCATCCCGAGCCGATGACCGTGCGTCCCTGAATGATCGTGCCGGGAAACAAGGTGACGTCGCGACCGAAGGTGACGTCGACGTCGACGAAAGTTTGTCGCGGGTCGAGCATCGTGACGCCGTTGAGCAGCCAGCGACGGTTGGTGCGGGCGCGCAGTTCGCGCTCGGCCAAGGCCAGTTGCCAGCGGTCGTTGACGCCGTGGGTCTCGGCGGCATCGGCCACCACGGCTCCGACGCGGTGACCCATTCCCGACAACACCGAGATCACGTCGGTCAGGTAGTACTCCTTCTGCGCGTTGTTCGGAGTGACTCGTCGCAGCGCCGGGCCGAGTAGGTCGCGCCGGAAGGCGTAGATGCCGGTGTTGAACTCTTTGATCGCCTTCTCGTCGGCTGTTGCGTCTCGCTCTTCGACGATGCGTTCGACGCGTCCGTCCTTGGTGCGAATGATGCGTCCGTAGCCGGTGGCATCAGGGAGAGAGGCCACGAGGACGGTGGCGGCCAGTCCGTTCGACTCGTGATGGGTGACCAACTCGTCGATCGTCTCTTTGCGCAGAAGAGGTGTGTCGCCAGTGAGAACCAGCACGGTGGAGGTGTCGTCGATGTCGTCGGAGGCGTTGGCCAAGGTGGACACGTCGAGCGCTTGCAGTCCGACCGACGCCGCGTCACCCGTACCCCGCTGTACCTGTTGTTCGGCGAACGACACGTTGGCCCAGACCGGGGCATCGTCTTGGACGCGCTTGGTGACCCGTTCGGCGCCGTGGCCCACCACGACGACTGACCGATCGGGTGTCACGAGTTCGAGCGAATGGATCACGTGCATGACCATGGGCCGCCCACAGATGAGGTGCAGGGGCTTGGGGCGGTCGGAGCGCATCCGCGAGCCCTCGCCCGCGGCGAGGATGATGGCGTAGACCGGCACACATCCGTTATAGCAATGCCAATCAATCGAACGGGGGCACGGGCTCCGGGCTCTGGCTCCGGGGAGAGGGATCGAACCCCTATTCGCGGAACCAAAATCCGCTGTCCTACCGATTGAACGACCCCGGAAAGTGCCGTCACCCTACCGGGCGACTCGTTGACCAGCCCGAACAGGTGGTGGACGGCGTTGGCTCACACTCCCGTCCGTCGCTAGCGTCGGGTCCCTGACGTTGAACGTCTGTTGGCTTGGGCTCCGAGCCGAAGCAAGCACGAGACAAGCACAACACGAGAACGACACGAGGTCGACATGGGTTCGCTCATCAAGAAGCGTCGCAAGCGCATGCGGAAGAAGAAGCACAAGAAGATGCTCCGCCGTACGCGCCACCAGCGTCGCAAGTAGTTCTCCAGCGTCGTCGTTCAGCGATGACGCGTGACCAACACGCGAGCGCCCAGCAGATCGTCGGCGATGTAGCCGTGATCTCCCAACAAGAACCAGGTGGCCCCACTGCCGGCCAGCGTCGGTTCAACTCCTGCTGAATCAGTGATCTTCTTCTTCCACGTGGCCAATTCGGGTTCGACTATCAGGGCCGCCGGTTCGAGATCGTTGGTCGGATGGTGTGGTCCGCCCATGTCGTCCCACGCGCGATAGGCGAGGGGCGTGCTCACGGCGAGCGGCGGAATCACGAGTGTGACGAGACCAGGTTCGTCGGCCACTGGTTCGACGATCTCGCCGATTCCTCGCACTCGGGCACGGCCGCCGCGAACGCAGAACGGCACGTCGGCGCCGATGGAGGCGGCCAGATCGAGATCGTCGACGCCGGCCCAGCGGAAGATCGCGGCGGCATCGGCCGAACCGCCACCGAGTCCGCCTCCGTGCGGGATGTCTTTGCGAACTTCCACCCGTGCGTGTCGACCGCAGGCGGCCAGCGCCCTCGACACGAGATCGCGACCGTCGCCCACGAGTCCGTCGCTGAACGGACCGGTGTAGACGACGGAACTCGGTTCGTTTTGGCTCAGTTCGTTCTGGCTCAGTTCATCGATCGTGAGCGTGTCGTGGAGGTCGAGTGTCGTCATGACGGCGTCGATGAGGTGATAGCCATCGGGGCGAACGCCGGTGATGCGCAAGCTCAACGTCAACTTCGCCGGGGCGATCTCCGAATGGCGGATCGGATGACCGGCCATCACGCTCGGGCTCCTGCGCACACCGCGGTCGTCAAGCGTCCCCATGCGTGCACGTCGAGTTCTTCGGGTCGTGCTTCGGGCGACACGCCAGCGGCGGCGAACATCGCGGGCTCCACGCGGTCGGCCAGTGAACGGCGCAGCATCTTGCGACGCTGTTGGAACGCCGCGCGAACCAACGAGAACAGAATCTCGCGATCGACGTCCACCGCGGGTCGGTCGTGACGCACCACTTCGATGATCGACGACGTCACCTTCGGGCGGGGCACGAACACGGTGGGCGGAACGTCACCCAGAATACGAGCGGTTCCCCAGTACGCGACCTTCACCGAGACCGCCCCGTAATCGGACGATCCCGGTTGGGCCGCCAGACGTTGAGCCACTTCCTTTTGCACCATCACGACGATGCGGTGCACGCCCGGAACATCGTCGAGGAGATCGGCAACGAGTGGCGTGGCGACGTTGTACGGGAGGTTGGCGACGACAACCGCACCGTGCTCGTGATCGGGACGGTGATCAGGACGGTGATCGGAACCGTGATCTGGGGCTAGACGATCCCAGTCGAGTTCACGGGCATCACCCTCGACC
>VERK01000122.1 GCA_018882725.1 Actinomycetota bacterium
GGCCCGGGCCGAGGCTCTGCAGTTGGCGCTCGACAGCGCCCGGGCGCGAGCCGGTGCCGAAGTGTTGCGTGACGTGTCCGGTGTCGTCGGTGCCCTACTCGACGTGATCGAGATCGACGACGGCTGGGGTGAGGCGGTCGAAGCGGCTCTTGGTGAAGCGGTGTCGGCCGTCGTCGTCGATGATCCAGCCGC
The DNA here is from genome assembly GCA_018882725.1 of Actinomycetota bacterium. Classification (GTDB taxonomy): domain Bacteria; phylum Actinomycetota; class Acidimicrobiia; order Acidimicrobiales; family Ilumatobacteraceae; genus Casp-actino8. Next base: position 193 of record VERK01000122.1, read on the forward strand.
GGCGCGCCGGGCGATCGAGCGACTGCGCACATCGACCGCAAGTGGTGCGGTTCTCGCGTTGGGTGCGCGTGCGGTGGCTCTGGCCTCCGTGCCGACTGGAACCCAGGCGGTGCGACCGCACGTTCGTGGACGCCGACCCGGTGTGGACGGTCTGCTCGATGCGCTGCTGGCGCGGGCGGTGCGTGTCACCGACTGGACCACCGCAGTCGACGTGGTGATCGCCGATCCGTCGCTCGTGGCCGTCACTGGCGATGGAGATCGTTTCACGGCTTCGGGCTGGCGCATCGGTACCGGTGGTGGGGGAGCCACGGCGGCTGCGCTCGAAGAAGCGACGTCGCGCGCCGAATCGGCGGCGGCGAATCTCGCACGGCGTGACGACGAAGTTCGCGCGGCCGCCATCGAGCAGCAAGTGGCTCGTCAGCAGGAAGCCGACGGCAAGAAGAAGCTCGACGCCAACGACGCGTCGTTCACTGCGGCATCCGAGGCCTTGGCACGCGTGCAAAGTGAGCGGCGCGAACAAGGATCCGAAGTGGAAGGCCTCGATGTCACACGTCGTGACCTCGAAGAGCGGCTCAACGGCCAGCGTTCGCGCGTGGCCGAACTCGAACGGGTGCTACCCACGCTCGAACGTGACGAAGCGGCCGAAGCCGAAGCCGCGCGCGTGCGTGGTGAGGCGCGGGCGTCGCTCGATGCCAAGGCAGCTCTGTTGTCGGGCCGCCGTCGTGATCTCGAGGTGCGATCGGCCGGACTCCTCGAGCGTCGCCAGTTCCTGGAGGCCCGTTTGGCCGATGCCGAGCGTCGTCTGGAGGCTGACGCCGCCGCTCGCAGTGAAGTGGCTTCGCATCGCGAGCGCATCGAGCGCATCATTCGTGCCACCGATCGACTGAGCGCGATCGTGGAAGGCCATCGTCAGCGCATCGAGGTTCGTCTGGCCGATCTGCACGAGCGCCGCCGCCGCCAGAGTGACGAAGTGCGCGAGTTGGCGTCACGACTCGACTCGATGCGCAAGGCCCGTTCGAGCGCCGAGCGTGAACTCGAAGAAGTTCGTGAACTGTCTCGGCGCGGAGAGCTCGAGGAAGCCGAAACGAAGTTGCGACTCGAGACGACGGTCGAGACCTTGCGACGCGATCTCGACGTCGAGCCGAGTGTGGCCGAAGCAGCCGAGATGCCCTCGTTGCCGGAGGGAACCAACCCGCTCGCACGGGTGCGCGAACTCGAACGTGAGCTGCGCCTCATGGGTCCGATCAACCCCTTGGCGCTTCAGGAGTTCACCGAGTTGCAGGAACGCCACACCTTCCTCGAAGCCCAGCTCGAGGACGTGCGCAACACGCGCCGCGAGTTGATGCGGGTGATCCAGGCGATCGACACCGAGATCCAGCAGGTCTTCGCCGCGGCCTACGCCGACGTGAGCACCAACTTCACGCAGTTGTTCGCCATGTTGTTCCCGGGCGGAACCGGTCGACTCGTTCTGACCAACCCCGACGACCTGCTCAACACAGGCATCGAAGTCGAAGCCAAGCCGAGCGGCAAGAACGTCAAGAAGTTGAGTTTGCTGTCGGGTGGCGAGCGCAGCCTCACGGCCCTCGGATTCCTGTTCGCCGTGTTCCGCAGTCGTCCGTCGCCGTTCTACGTGATGGACGAAGTAGAGGCGGCGCTCGACGACGTGAACCTGCATCGCTTTCTCGGTCTCGTGAACGAGTTCCGCAAGGACGCTCAGCTCATCATCGTGAGCCACCAGAAGCGCACGATGGAGGCCGGCGACTGCCTGCTCGGCGTCACGATGCAGCCTGGTGGTTCGTCGAAGGTCGTGACCGAGAAGAGCAGCGCATCGTCCTGATAGACACGTCTGTGGAATGAACGCTCAGACGCTGATCATCGTCCTGCTCGTGGTGGCCGTGGTGTTCGGCCTCGGTGTGGTGGTCGTCAACCGACGGCGAGCCACACCAGTACCCCCCGAGACCCCACCGACCGACAACAGGGCACCGGAAATCCGCTCGGCACCGCCGCGCATCGAACCACCGATCGTCGAAGTCGGTGATGCCGAGGCTGTCGTCATCGAGCGAGTCGTCGAACCGGTCGTCGAACCGGTCGTCGAACCTGTCGTCGAACCTGTCGTCGAAGAACGGGCGCCGTCGTTTCGTGAGCGCATGGGCAAGGCCGCTGCGGCCATGGCCGGAGTCCTCGGCGGTGTCCGTTCGCGTCAGAACATCGGCAACGACACCTGGGACGATCTCGAAGAGGCACTACTACGCGCCGATGTGGGCATCGGCGTGACCACGGCTCTGCTCGACGGATTGCGCGAGCGGGTGAAAGCCAAGGCCATCTCGACCCCCGACGAACTCATCGCTGCGTTGGCGGCCGACATGTCGAGTCGCCTGCACGGTGCCGATCGCTCACTGCGATTCGACGACTCACTCGCCGCATCCGGTCAGGTGAACGTGTGGTTGTTCGTGGGCGTGAACGGCGTCGGCAAGACCACCACCATCGGCAAGGTGGCGGCGCAGCAAGTGGCCGCGGGCCGTTCGGTGATCCTCGCCGCGGGCGATACGTTCCGCGCGGCGGCGGCCGAGCAACTCGGAACTTGGGCCGATCGCTCGGGCGCCGAACTGGTGCGTGGCGCCGAGGGCGGTGATCCGAGTTCGGTCATCTACGACGGTGTTCAGCGTGCGAACGCGAAAGGTGTGTCGTTGGTGTTGGGCGACACCGCCGGACGTCTGCAGAACAAGAGCAACCTGATGGAAGAGCTCCGCAAGGTGCGCCGTGTCGCGTCGAAGGAACCGGGTGTCGTGACCGAAGTTCTTCTCGTGATCGATGCGACCACAGGCCAGAACGGGCTGGCTCAGGCCCGCGAGTTCACCGATGCGGCGGGCGTGACCGGAGTGGTGCTCACCAAACTCGACGGCTCGGCCAAAGGTGGCATCGTGTTCGCGATCGAAACCGAATTGGGTCTGCCAGTGAAATTGGTGGGTCTGGGCGAGTCGATCGCCGACCTGGTGGAATTCGATCCGAACGAGTTCGTGGGCGCCCTGCTCGACGTCTCGTGACGATTCGTGACGAGAACGGGAACCGGACACCCGTCACCGAACGTCAGAGTGCCATGACTCGACTCACTACCAGCCGTACCGTGATCCACATGGTTCGTCTCGTGCTCCCGATCGTTTCCGTGATCGCCCTCGTCGCCGCCTGCGGGGACGATCCCGATGGGGCCAACCCACCGATCATTCGTGCCACCAGCGGAACCGCGATGGCCGGAGCCGAGATGGCGGCCAACTCACCGATGGTGGGCGACAAGATGATGTATCGACCGGTCGAGTGGAAGTTCGTGATCGGTGGCGACTTGCCGGTCCTCGACTCGCCGGCCTGGGCCTGGGTGCTGGCGGCCGATCCGCGGCCGAGTGACGCCTCGTTGAACTTCCTCGTCGATTACTTCGACATCGCGGGTGAGTTCGCTGAGCGCACCGAAGGTGTGGGTGAGCCGTGGGAATACACGACGTGGATGGCCGGCTCGACCGATGGTTCGGAACCGTCGATCAACGTGTCGAGCGACGCCATGTTGTCGTGGTGGTATTCGGCCGGTTACGGCAATGTCACCGCGATGCCCGAATGTGTACTTGCCGAACCGGTCGACCCGGCGGTGAGTGGCGACGCGAGCAGTGATGCTGTCGAACCCGCGGTGACGCCGATGCCGTGCGGCCCGGTCGAACCGCCGGTCGGTGTGCCGTCGAAGGACGAGGCGATCGCCGCGTTCCGCGAGATGGCGTCGGCGTTCGGATATTCCGCCGATGATCTAGTGATCGATGCGTGGGCCGACGACTGGAGCGCGAGTGTGACCGGATGGGTGCGCCTCGACGGTGTGCGCTCGCCGTTGTCGATGAGCGCGTCGTACGGCGAGAACGGTGAACTCACGTGGGCCAGTGGAGTCCTGGCCACACCGCAGAAGTTCGCCGAGTACCCGCGCGTCGGCACGTCGGCGGCGATCGAGCGCATGACCAACGAGTACAACGGCATGTGGACCGGAACCGGCGGTCCGATGGCGCGCGGCGGCGGTGGAATCGCCATCGAACCGGCCATCGCGGTCGACGCGACCATCGGTCCGGTCTCTGAGCCGGTGACTCCCATCGAGCCGATGCCACCGGTCGACTCGGTTCCGGTCGAGCCGGAAACCATCACGGTCACGATCGAAGGCGTCGAAGAAGAACTCGTCTACGTGTGGAGTGAGGACGGCGCGGTGTATCTCGTGCCGGGCTACGCGTTCCTCGCCACCCAAGATGGTTACGAGTCGCGTTATCTCGTGTCGGCCATGCCCGACGAGTACGTGCAGCAGGCCGAGGTGCCCGGCGACGTGACCACCGATACCGGTGTGCCCGGCACCGACGGCGCGGTCACGGGTGTCGACGTGCCGAAGGGAGCCGAGCAGGAACTGGTCGGGCTCACCGAGAAGGCGGCGGTAGAGGCTGGCGAAGCTCAGGGCTGGGTCGTGCGCGTGGTGGCTCGTGACGGCGAGGAGTTCCCGATCACGATGGACTATTCGACGGCCCGCGTGAATCTCACCGTGGTCGACGACATCGTGACCGAGGTGTATGTCGGCTGATCGACAGCGCCCCGGTGGCTCGGCGACACGATCGCTAGCCTGACCTGACCATGTTCGACAATCTGTCCGGCCGCTTCGAGGGGATCTTCAAGCGCATTCGTGGCAAAGGCCGCTTGTCGGAGGCCGATGTCGACGAGGTGTTGAAGGAGATTCGCACCGCGCTGCTCGAAGCCGACGTGAACGTCGGCGTCGTACGCAACGTCGTGGCTCGCATTCGCGAGGGAGCCGTCGGCATCGAGCAGTCGAAGGCTCTCGATCCCAGCCAGCAGATCGTCAAACTCGTCAACGCCGAGCTCACGGCGATTCTCGGCGGCGAGACACTCAAGATCTCGTACGCGAGCAAGCCGCCCACCGTCATCCTCATGGCGGGTTTGCAGGGTTCGGGCAAGACCACCAACTCGGCCAAGTTGGCCCGCTGGTTCAAGTCGCAGGGACGTCATCCGCTCCTCGTCGGAGCCGACCTTCAGCGTCCGGCCGCCGTCGAACAGTTGCGCACCCTCGGTTCGCAGATCGACGTGCCGGTGTTCAGCGAACCCGGTGACCCGGTCACCACCGCCACACGCGGTCTGGCCGAGGCCCGCCGTCTGGGCAAGGACGTTCTCATCGTCGACACCGCTGGCCGCTTGGCCATCGACGACGAGATGATGGCCCAGATCCGTCAGATCTCCGATCAGATCACGCCTAACTACACGTTCCTCGTGATCGACGCGATGACCGGCCAGGACGCGGTCAACGTCGCCGAGGCGTTCCACGCCACTTTGCAGATCGACGGTGTGATCCTGTCGAAACTCGACGGTGACGCGCGCGGTGGTGCGGCGTTGTCGGTCAAGGAAGTGATCGGCCGTCCGATCGCGTTCGCCAGTACGGGCGAAAAGCTCGACGCGTTCGATCAGTTCCATCCCGATCGCATGGCCAGCCGCATCCTCGGCATGGGTGACGTCCTCACGCTCATCGAACAAGCCGAGAAGGCGTTCGAGAAAGATCAGGCCGAACAGGCCGCGGCTCGGCTCCTCGAGGGTGAGTTCACTCTCGACGACTTCCTCGAGCAGATGCAGTCGTTGAAGAAGATGGGCCCCCTCGGCGGTGTGCTCGGCATGTTGCCCGGAATGCCCAAGGAGTTGAAGAACGCGCAGATCGGTGACGACGACCTCAAGCCCATCGAGGCGATCATCCGATCGATGACACCCGACGAACGCCGCAAGCCCGAGATCATCAACGGCAGTCGTCGTCAGCGCATCGCGCAGGGGAGTGGCCGTTCGATCGCCGAGGTCAATCGACTCGTCAAGCAGTTCTCCGAGATGCAGAAGATGATGAAGCGCATGGGTGGCATGGGCGGCGGCAAGAAGGGCAAGCGCGGTGGCTTGGGTGCCCTGGCCGGCCTGGCCGGAGGAATGGGCGCCGGACCCGGCGCCGGTCTGCCCGGACTCCCGGGTGCCGGCTCGGCACCGGGTGGATTTCCCTTCCCGCCGTCGCGCTGAGGTCCTGGTCGGCGGGCGTTGGGGACGCCCGAGACCCACCGCTAACCTCACAGGGTCCCCGTCCACGGATCATCCGCGGATCCGTGACCCCAGGAGTTCTTCTTACATGGCCGTCAAGTTGCGTCTCACTCGAATCGGAAAGACCAAGCAGCCGTACTACCGCGTCATCGCGAGCGACAGCCGCGCCGCACGCGACGGTGCTTTCCTCGAGATCCTCGGCCAGTACAACCCGCGCCTCGAGCCGTCGGTTCTCAACATCGACAACGACAAGGCCGTGGCCTGGTTGATGAAGGGCGCTCAGCCCACCGAGCGTGTCCGCAAGCTCCTCGAGATCTCGGGTGCGTGGGCGCAGTTCACCGCCGCCCGCGGCAAGTGATCCCACGAGTCCCATCGTGAGCGATCCCAACCAGTACGCCTCGCCGACGGCCGTCGCCGTTCTCACCCACGTGGTGCGCTCCATCGTCGACGATCCCGATGCCGTGGTCGTCAACGAAGTCGAGGGCCGTCACCGCGCCAAGCTCGAAGTGAAGGTCGGCCCCGGCGATCTGGGCCGCGTCATCGGCCGTCGTGGCCGCACCGCGCAGAGCATTCGCA
>VERK01000123.1 GCA_018882725.1 Actinomycetota bacterium
CACCAGGCCGCCATCGACAAGTCGGTGTTCCCGGGTTGGCAGGGTGGTCCGCTCGAGCACGTGATCGCTGGTAAGGCGATCGCGTTCCGCGAGGCGATGGCGCAGTCGTTCAAGGACTACGCCAAGCAGATCGTGGTGAACGCGTCGTCACTCGCGAGCGCGCTCGCCAACGAAGGTTTCCGTCTCGTGTCGGGTGGAACCGACTGTCACCTCATGGTGGTCGACCTGCGTCCGTTCGACGCCGAGCTCACCGGCAAGGAAGCACAGGCCGTGCTCGACCTCGCCGGCATCACGCTCAACAAGAACACGGTGCCGGACGATCCGCGCAGCCCGTTCGTCACGTCGGGCGTGCGCGTCGGAACTGCATCGGTCACCACGCAAGGCATGAAAGAAGCCGAGATGACGCAGATCGCGTCGCTCATCGCTCGTGCTCTACGCGGTCGCGCCGACCAGGGAGTGCTGGCTCAGGTGAAGGCCGACGTGGCCTCGCTCTGCGCGAAGTTCCCCGCCTACCCCCACGGCGCCTAACCAGTCAGTGTTCTGGTTGTGGTTCTGGGTGAAGGATTCGCCGGATTTGCGTTGAATTTTCACCCAGAACACCAAGGGTGATCACCTGACTGAGGGGGTGGCCCGGCGCCCCGTGGATCTGGGTGAATAAATGCCGCAAATCCGGCGAATCCTTCACCCAGAACACCAAGGGAACACCGCCCAGAACACCGGGGAATGCGGGGGGTCGTAATCTCCGGGTGTGCCCGAGACGCTCGACTACCTGATCATCGGGGCCGTCGCCGCAGTCGTCACCTTCGCCGTCACCCCCGTCGTCGCCCGTTTTGCCACCCGCGTGGGCTGGATCGTCCTGCCCGACGAACGCCGCGTGCACACTCGCCCCACCCCGCACGTGGGTGGCATCGCCATGTTCGTGGGTTTCGCCGCGGCCCTCCTCGCGGCCTGGCAGCTCGACCGCTTCTCACTCGTCTTCGACAACAACTCCGAACCACTCGGTGTGCTGCTCGCTGGCATCGTCATCTTCGCCACCGGTCTCATCGACGACATCCGCGACCTGAGCCCGCCGGCCAAGGTCACGCTCACCGCCTTCGCCGGCCTCGTGCTCGTGTGGTTCGGCGTGACGATGTTCTATTTCCGCGTTCCGTTCCTCGACGTGTTCGTGTTGTCGAACGACTGGATTCCGATCATCACGATCCTGTGGCTCCTCGTGATGACACAAGCCATCAACCTCATCGACGGACTCGACGGACTCGCCGCCGGCATCGTCGCCATCGCGGCGTTCGCGTTCTTCCTCTACAGCCGTCGTCTCGACGACCTCGGCTCGCTCATCCAGCCCAACATCGGCCCGCTCATCGCGATCATCGCGTGCGGTGTGTGCGTGGGCTTCCTGCCGCACAACTTCAATCCGGCCAAGATCTTCATGGGCGACTCGGGCGCGTTCTTCCTCGGTCTCCTCATGGCCGTGAGCACGAGCGTGGTGGGTGGTCGCGCCGACCCCGACTCCACCGCTTACACACCGGGCCAGACCTACTTCTTCTTGGCGCCGCTCTTCATTCCGCTCTTCATCCTCGGCGTGCCCATCCTCGACACGCTCTTCGCCATCGCCCGCCGCGCCGCCAAACGCCAAGGCGTGGCCACGGCCGACAAGGGCCACCTCCACCACCGACTCATGAACCTCGGCCACGGCCAGCGCCGCAGCGTGCTGATCCTCTGGCTCTGGACCACGATCCTGTCGGGCTTCGTGCTGTACCCGATCTTCACGCGGGCCCGCACCGCGCTCATCCCCATCGGCACCGCGGCCATCGCCCTCAGCCTCTTCACCGTGCTGCACCCCGAGGTGCGCCGCCGCCGCCAAGAAGCCCGCGACGCAACCGACTCGAACACCGACACGAGCACCGACGACAACGAGACGAACGACCAGCCCCAGGGGAGTCTCGAACCCACGGAGGAATTGCCCCGTCCGACCGTCGGCGACTAGTTTGTGAGCAGTTTCACGAGCAGGCCGCACCCCCCGTGGCCTGCCGGAAACACCCCCCGCCGATGACCGACACTCCAGTGCCCGCCACCGCACGCCCGCGCAACACCTCAGCGCGCGTCGCCCGGCTCCTCGGCGCCCGGCCCGACGGCCCCCAAGGTGGAGCCGATGAAGGCCTCGGTCAGGGCATGGAATTGGCCCTCACGCTGGCCGTATTCCTCGGACTCGGCTGGCTCCTCGACTCCTGGATCGGCATCTTCCCGGTCCTCACCATCGCCCTCGTCGTGTTCGCCGCCATCGGCACCGGCGTGAAGATGTGGATCGGGTACGACGCCCGGATGCGCCGCCTCGAAGCCGAGCGCCTGGCCGCCCGCACCCAGCACCAGAGCCCCGACCACGGCCAGGGCCCCGGAGCGTGACCACCGTGGCCTCCACCCCCGACCCCATGACCACCCGGCTCGAGGGCGAGGCCCCCGAGATCACCGTCTCGCTCGACATCTTGAAGCGCGGGGCCTACGTCAGCCCCATCATCGTGGCGGTCTGCGCGGTGTTCGCCGGCCTCGACGGCGTCTGGTCGGCCCTCTACGCGGTGGCCCTGGTGCTCCTGAACTTCTTCTTCGCCGCCGGATTGGTGGCCCTGACGGCCCGCATTTCGCTCGGCCTCATGATGGGCGCGGTCCTCTTCGGCTACCTGGCCCGCCTCGGCCTCATTTTTCTTGCTGTGATTCTCGTCCGAGATGCCTCGTGGATTTCACTTCCCGCCCTCGGATTCACCATCATTGTGACTCATCTCGGACTCCTCGTTTGGGAGATGCGGTACGTCGCTGCATCACTCGCATTTCCCGCTCTGAAACCCCGCAAGCCCTGATCGAAACACCACGCCCGAAGGACACCAACTGACGTGATCGCACTCGAGTTCCCGCCGATCAACGAGATCCTCCGTTGGAAGGATCTCTTCCCCGGCTTCAACAAGATCGCCATCATCGCGGTCGCCGCCGCGCTCATCGGCACGGTCATCTTCCTTCTCGCGGGAAGCAAGGATCACAAGACCGCACCCAAGGGCGTGCGCAACTTCGCCGAGTCGATCGTCGAGTTCATCGAAAACGGCATCGTCATGCAGACCATGGGCCGCGACGGCCTCGGCTGGACACCGTTCCTCCTCAGCATCTTCTCGTTCATCTATCTCTGCAACGTGCCGGGCATCATCCCGTTCTTGCAGATGCCGGCCACCGCGCGTATGGCGCTCCCGATGTTCTTGTCGCTCCTCGTGTGGGTGGTGTTCATCGGCACCGGCTTCAAGCACCAGGGCATCGGTTACCTGAAGAGCTCGCTCTTCCCGCCCGGTGTGCCCAAGGCGCTCTACATCCTCGTCACGCCCATCGAGTTCATCTCCACCTTCTTGGTGCGTCCGTTCTCGCTCACGGTGCGACTCTTCGCCAACATGCTCGCCGGGCACATCCTGCTCGTCACGTTCGCACTCCTCTCCGAAGCGCTGTTCCAGGCCGAAGGCAACCCGGGCCTCATCCCGGTCGGCGTGCTGCCGCTCTTCATGCTCATCTTCCTCACCGCGTTCGAAGTGCTCGTGGCCTTCTTGCAGGCCTACATCTTCACGATCCTCACCGCGGTGTACATCGGCGGCGCGGCTCACCCCGAGCACTGATCACCGAACACTCATCACGGTCTCCCAGTCCAACCTCTAACAAACACCACATAGGAGAAAAAGAAAATGGAAGCACTTGCTGCACTTGCCGCCCTCACCGGTGACGAGGCCAAGGCCGCATCGGCTGCCGGCTCGGCCGGTTTCGCCTACGGTCTCGCCGCCATCGGACCTGGCATCGGCATCGGCTACCTCGTCGGTAAGTCGGTCGAGGCCATGGCCCGTCAGCCCGAAGCCGCCGGCATGGTCCGCACCACGATGTTCTTGGGTATCGCCTTCACCGAAGCGCTCGCCCTCATCGGCTTCGTGGTGTTCATCCTCATCGGTCTCTGATCAACCGTTCGTCAATCAACCAATCCACAAGGAGTTGACGTGCTGACAGCCGTCGTCATCAATCGGGTGGCACTGTGCGGGTCGAGCTCTTGGCCGGAGGAGAATCCGGCGAAGAAGAGCTCATCTCCCCGTCCAAGTGCGTATTCGAACCAGAATCCGAAGAAGCTCGTACCGCCGAGAAGATCTCGCCGGAAGAGTGCGGTCCTGGTCCGAGCCCGATCATGCCCGAGATGAAGGAACTCGCATGGGGCGCAGGCGCTTTCGTGGTGTTTGCCCTGTTGATGCGCTTCTTCCTGTTCCCTCGCCTCAAGAAGGGCATGGACGCTCGCTACAACTCGATCCGCGAGGGTCACGAGAACGCCGATGCTGCTCGCAGCTCGGCGCGCTCGGAAGTAGCGCAGTACGAAGCGGCCGTTGCCGCCGCCAAGGCCGAAGCGGCCAAGGTGGTCGACGCTGCTCGCGCAACTCTCGAGTCGGAGCGTCAGGCTCAGATCTCGGCGGCCAACGCGCGCATCAACGCCAAGCGTGAAGCCGCTCAGCGCGATGCCGAGGCCGCCAAGGCCGCGGTGCGCGGACAGATCGAGAGCGCGGTCACCGACGTGGTGTCGAGTGCCGTTGAAGCGGCCGTGGGCAAGCGCCCCGACGCCTCCGCGGTCTCGCGTGCGGTTTCCGACGTCATGAGTGCAGGAGTCCGCTGATGAACCTCGTTCACCTCTTCGCGGCCGATCCGGCTGAGACGCACCACTGGCTGCTGCCCGAAACCGCCGAAATCATCTACGGCGGAATCGCGTCGGTGCTCGTAATCGGTGCGCTCGTCAAGTTCGCGCTGCCGCAGTTCAAGAAGGCGCTCACGGCTCGCACCGAGCGCATTCAGAAAGAACTCGATGCCTCGGCCAACGATCTGTCGCAGGCTCAGGCCGACGCGTCGAAGATCCGTACGGCTCTCGGCGACATCGCCAGTGAGAAGGCTCGCCTCCTCTCCGACGCGCAGGCTCAGGCCGACGCGTTGTTGAAGGAAGGCCGCGCTCGCCTCACCGCCGAGATCGCCGAACTCGAAGCCAAGGCCGATGCCGACATCGCCGCCGCGGCCGCGCGTGGTTCCGACGAACTGCGCACCGAGATCGGCCGTCTGGCCGGCACCGCCACCGATCGCGCGCTCGCTTCGGTGCTCGACGACGCGACGCAGCAGCAGCTCGTCGAGAACTTCATCGCAAAGGTAGGTGCATCACGATGAGCGACGCACGCATCGACGGATACGCCCGCGCGCTGTTCGAAATCGCAGCCGCCGAAGGAACGCTCGACGAGGTGGAAGACGAACTCTTCCGTTTCGCTCGCTCGTTCGAGTCGAACGATCAGCTCCGCAACACGCTCACCGACGAACTCATCCCGGCCGACAAGCGCCAGGCGATCGTCGAGTCGTTGTTGGGCGGCAAGGCCACCGCAACCACCACGCAGCTCGTCGGCATGGTCGTCGGGTCGGGTCGCGGTCGCGATCTGCCCGCCATCATCGACAAGTTGGTGCAGCGCGCTTCCAGCGCCAAGCAGCTCGAAGTGGCCGAAGTGCGCAGCGCCGTGGCGCTGAGCGCCGATCAGCAGGCGCGCCTCAAGGCTGCGCTCACCAACGCCACCGGCAAGCAACTCAACCTGAAGGTCGTCGTCGACCCGAGCGTCCTCGGTGGCCTGGTGGCCACGGTGGGCGACACCGTGATCGACGGCAGCGTTCGTACCCGCCTCGACAACGTCAAGAGCAGGCTCTGAAAGAGAGACACGACATGGCAGAACTGACACTTTCAGCAGCCGATATCGCATCGGCGATCAAGAAGAACCTCGAAGGCTTCTCGCCTTCGCTCGAGGCCCGCACCGTGGGTCGCGTCATCGAAGTGGGCGACGGTATTGCGCGCGTCTCGGGCTTGCCCGACTGCGCCGTGAACGAGCTCCTCGAGTTCGAAGACGGCTCGCGCGGCTTGGCCCTCAACCTCGAAGAAGAAGCGATCGGCGCCGTGGTTCTCGGCGATGCCGACAACATCGAAGAAGGCCAGACCGTCAAGGCCACCGGCCAGATTCTCTCGGTGCCCGTCGGCGACGGTGTGCTCGGTCGCGTGGTGAACGCGCTCGGCCAGCCGATCGACGGCAAGGGTCCGCTCGTCGGCGCGCAGCCGCGCCGTATGGAAATCCAGGCGCCCGGCATCATGGGTCGCAAGCCCGTGCACGAGCCGATGCAGACCGGCATCAAGGCCATCGACGCCATGACCCCCATCGGTCGTGGTCAGCGCGAGCTCATCATCGGCGACCGCAAGACCGGCAAGACCACCGTCGCCATCGACACGATCCTGAACCAGAAGGGTCAGGGCGTGAAGTGCATCTACGTGGCCGTGGGCTTGAAGGGCTCCACCGTCGCGCAGACCGTGGAAGTTCTGCGTCAGGCCGGCGCGATGGAGTACACGGTCGTCGTGGTGGCTTCGGCCGCCGACTCGGCACCGTTCAAGTACCTCGCGCCGTACGCCGGTTGCGCCATGGGTCAGTACTGGATGGAGAACGGCCAGCACGCGTTGGTGGTGTACGACGACTTGTCGAAGCAGGCCGAGGCCTACCGCCAGTTGTCGCTGTTGCTGCGTCGTCCCCCGGGCCGCGAGGCGTACCCCGGTGACGTGTTCTACTTGCACAGCCGCTTGCTCGAGCGCGCCGCCAAGCTCTCCGACGAGAACGGCGCTGGTTCGCTCACCGCGCTTCCCATCATCGAAACCAAGGCCGGCGACGTGTCGGCGTACATCCCCACCAACGTGATCTCCATCACCGACGGTCAGGTGTACCTGCAGGACAACCTCTTCAAGTCGGGTGTGCGCCCGGCCGTCGACGTGGGCATCTCGG
>VERK01000324.1 GCA_018882725.1 Actinomycetota bacterium
GTGCTCCACATCACCAACGGACGAGTCATCGACGGCACCGGCGCTGCCGCAGTCGATCGCGATGTCGTCACCGTGAACGACGAGATCGTGGCCGTGGCCCCCGCGGCCGACATCGCGCGCGCAGTTCCGGCCGACACGTTGCGCCAGGCCACCGTGATCGATGCGCGAGGCCTCACCGTCATGCCCGGGCTGATCGACGCTCATTGTCACGTCACGTTCGACGACGTTCAGTCGAACGACGAGTTGTTCTTCCATCGCCCGCCGGCCCTGGCCGCCGTGGTGACCGCGTTCAATCTTCCCAAACTCCTCCTCGCGGGTGTCACGTCGATGATGGACCCCGACACCGTGCACGGCATCGGACCCCAAGTTCGCGACGCAGTCGAAGCCGGGGCCATCGAAGGTCCGCGCATCGCCACCGGAGTTCAGGCGTTGCTCACCGCGGTCGGCGGAACCGCCGGGCGTCTCATTCCCGACGAAGGCGAAGTCGGTTACGCCGCGGTGGTGAACACCATCGAGGAGATGGTCACCACCACGCGTCGTCAGATCAAGTACGGCGGCGACTGGATCAAGATCCACGCCACCGGCTCGATTCCCACGCACAAGGGCGAGTTGCAGGTCTGGACTCTCGACGAGATGAAGGCCGTGTGCGACACCGCGCACTCGCTCAACGTTCCGGTCACCGCCCACTGCCGCAGCGCGTCGTCCACGCGTGATGCCGCCCGGGCCGGCGTCGACCTCATCCTCCACGCGTCGTACATGGACGACGAGGCCCTCGAGGCCGTGATCGAATCCGGCGCCGCCATCTGCCCCACGTTCACGTTCTTGGCCAACCTGGCCGACTACGGCGCCAAGGTCGGCGCAGGAGTCGGCATGACCGACATCTTCCGCGGCGAGATCAAGGCCACCGCCGAGAAAGTGCGCGCCGCGTACGACGCGGGAGTACCCATCCTGTGTGGTTCGGAGAGTGGTTTCGCCCTCACCCCGTACGGTCACTGGCACGCGCGCGAGATGGAAGTGTTCGTGAACGAGATCGGCTTGTCGCCGCTCGAAGCCATCACGTGCGCCACCAAGAACAACGCGATCGCCATGAAGAAGGTCGGCGAACTCGGTGTGATCGCCACCGGATATCGCGCCGACATCATCGCGGTCGACGGCAAGCCCGACAGCGACGTGCGCGTTCTGCAGGATCGCTCGCGTCTGCGCCACGTGATCTCACGTGGAAACCCGGTGAACCTCGATCGTCCGTGGCCCACCAAGAACCGTCTCCCCGGCGAGAAGGTGGGCAACTGGGCCGACGAGATCCTCACCTGGGAACGCGCCGCGCTTCCGTGATCAAGTACCCCGTGATCAAGTACCCCGTGACCAAGTAACCCCGTGCTTCTCGCCACTCTTCTCGCGTTGGGCGCGGCCGTGCTGCACGCCGGCTGGAACTACGCGATCAAGACATCGGGTGATCGGTGGCTGGCCCTGTGGGGCCAGATGACCGCGGCGGCCGTGGTGGGCCTCCCCCTCGCACTGTGGTCGACGTTCGATGGTTCGCTGAATGCGGCCGCGTGGGGCTGGGCCGCGTTGTCGGGCCTCATCCACACCGTGTACAT
>VERK01000325.1 GCA_018882725.1 Actinomycetota bacterium
GACCGGGGTTGGTTTCTCACGTGATACTCACCCGTTCGCCACTAACTCTTCCGCAGTATTGCTACTGCATGGAGTCCGTTCGACTTGCATGTGTTAAGCACGCCGCCAGCGTTCGTCCTGAGCCAGGATCAAACTCTCCGTCAAGAACATGACGCCGACCGAAGTCGACGCTGCGTTCGTGGCGTGAGCGGAACTCCACTTGGGGGAATACCCGAGTGTTGCCGAGTTCCGATCCGCTCGACCGGCATTGCCGGCCATTGATTTTTATTAATGAATTGACAGACAGGTCCGGCTTGCGCCGTCCTGCCCGCACTGGCGTTCAGTCTTCTCTTCCGTTTTCAAGGAGCCTCAGCTCGGGCACACGGACCTT
Organism: Actinomycetota bacterium; assembly: GCA_018882725.1. Taxonomy (GTDB): domain Bacteria; phylum Actinomycetota; class Acidimicrobiia; order Acidimicrobiales; family Ilumatobacteraceae; genus Casp-actino8. The sequence continues at coordinate 371 of VERK01000325.1, forward strand.
CCAGGGGAAACTCCGGTGGTGCCAGCCCCATAAGCCGCGAACGGCTTTCCTGGGCGGAGAGCAAATCTAGCGACGGGGTTCGGAAGCGTCAACCTGACCGGACAGGAAAATTTGGGGGTTTTCCTGGGCCGTTTAGCCGGGCTGGTCGGGCTGGTCGGACCGGGTCGAGCCGTGGTCAGCCCTCGACCCGGACCAGGTGGTGCTGGGTCTTGCCCCGGCGCAGTAGCAGGTACTCCCCCGCGAGCAGCGAGACAGTCGACAGATCAGTGTCGTCGGCGATCGTCTGTCCGTTCGCGCGGAAACCCTTCTGGCCGAGAGTGCGTCGCGCATCGCTGTTCGATTGCGCGAGTTGCGTGGTGGTCAACACCGCCACGAGATCGCTGAGTTGTGCGCGCGACAAGGTGGTGCTCGGAACTTCACGCGCCACCGCGTCGAGCGCGGCGCGCGAAGCGCGTGTCGGGTCGCCACCGAACAACACGTCGGCGGCTTCGGCCGCGGCACGTTCGGCATCGGCACCGTGAACGAGTGCCGTGACATCGGTGGCGAGAGCGCGCTGACCGATGCGCTTCTCGGGAGCCGCACGATGTTCAGCGACGATCGCCGCGACGTCGTCGACCGAACGCAACGTGAGTTGCAGCAAGAAGCGTTCGACGTCGTCGTCGGGCAACTGAATCCAGTACTGACGGAACTGATACGGGCTCGTCTTGTCGGGGTCGAGCCAGAGAGCACCGTGCACCGACTTGCCCATCTTCGCTCCATCACTTCGCGTGAGAAGCGGCCACGTGAGACCGAACGCGTGCTTACCGGTACGGCGACGAATGAGTTCGATGCCGGCCGTGATGTTGCCCCACTGGTCGGAGCCGCCCATCTGCATCTCGACACTCTCGTGCTCGCAGAGATGCCGGAAGTCGTTGGCTTGTAGGAGCATGTACGAAAACTCGGTGTACGAGATGCCGTGCTCGCTCTCCATGCGAGCACGCACCGATTCTTTGGCAACCATCTGATTGACGGTGAAGTGCTTGCCCACATCGCGCAAGAAATCGAGAGCGCTCATCGGTGCGGTCCAGTCGGCGTTGTCGACCAGGCGCGCCGCGCACGGGCCCTCGAAATCGAGAATTCGCTCGAGCTGCTTCTTCACACACGCCACGTTGTGCGCGAGCGTCTCGCGGTCGAGCAGGTTGCGCTCTTCGCTGCGTCCACCTGGGTCGCCGACCATGCCAGTGGCTC
>VERK01000326.1 GCA_018882725.1 Actinomycetota bacterium
TGAGGGCGCACGCTTTCAGGCTTTTTGAGTTCCGGTCTTGAGGTCCTTGAACGCACTGGTGGAGTCGATGCCCGGATCCTTCGGAAGTCCGAGCACACGCTCGGCGAGGATGTTGCGCATCACTTCGTCGGAACCACCGGCGATGCGGCCGCCCGGAGTGCCGAGAATCAACTGACTCCAGGCGTAGGTACCCCACTCGCCACTATCGGCCACCAACTTGGCGCCGAGGATGTGCGACAAGAAATCACCCATGCGGCGCATGTTGTCGGTGCCGACGAGCTTGGCCATGCTCATCTCGGGTCCGGGCATCTGACCGGCCTTGATCTTGTCGAGCGCGCGCTGGTTGTTGAACGCGGCCACGCGGTTCTTGATGATCAGGTTGGCCAGTTCGTCGCGCAGCACCGGATCGTTCGGCACGCCGTAGAACTTCGCCATTTCGATGACGCGAGCGAACATGTTGATGCCGCCGCCACCGCCGCCGGCTCCGATGGCTGCCCGCTCGTTCATGAGCGTGGTGAGGGCCACGTTCCAGCCGTTGTTCACGTCACCGAGACGATGGTCGTCGCGCACGCGAACCTCGGTGAAGAACACCTCGTTGAACGACGCGCCACCGGTCATCTGGCGCAACGGGCGAATCTCCACGCCGGGTGCCTTCATGTCGACGATGAAACCGGTGAGTCCCTTGTGCTTGGGCAGGTTCACGTCGGTGCGCGCGATGATCTCACCGATGTCGCTGTAGTGCGCGCCGCTGGTCCAGACCTTCTGGCCCGTGATGATCCATTCGTCGCCGTCACGCTCGGCCTTGGTGGACAAGCTGGCGAGGTCGCTGCCCGCCCCGGGTTCGCTGAACAACTGACAGCCGATGATCTCGCCGCGCCACATCTTCTGCAGATACGACTGACGCGCGAGATCGGATCCGTGCGCGAGGATCGTGGGCGCCACCATGCCGAGGCCGATGGTGAAGCAACTTTGATTCGGAACGTCGAACTTCGACTCGACCGAGTCGTACGCGCGCTGATAGGCGCCGGGAAGCGCGCGACCACCGAACTGCTCGGGTCCGGTGATCCAACCGAAGCCGGCGTCGTACTTCTTCTGTCGCCACTCCTGAGCCTTGGCCACGTCGCGACGCTCACTCGAGCGATCCTTCTCTTCGAACATCGAGACCTTGTCGGAGCCTTCGCCCCACACGAACTTCTTCTCGGCCGCCTTGCGTTCGGCGTTGGCCTCGAGGAACTTCAGCGCCTGAGCCTGGAACTCTTCGATCGACGGGTGAGCCACGGTGTCCTCCTCGCGATTCCGGTGTCGCGAACCGTACCGCCTCGGAGCCCGCGAACTAGGCTCGAACTCATGGGTCAGCCCGTTGTCGTCGTCGAAAAACCGAGCCGCCGCCCCGGCATCGTGCGGTTCGAAGCCAACCGCAGCCTCTCGGGCATGGGCCACGAGAGTTTCGTGAACGGAGACGCCTCGGGCCACTTCGCGAGGGCAGTCACGCCGTCGGCCGAACTTGCACGCCGTCTGTTCGCCACTGGCCGCGTCTCGGCGGTTCACGTGTACCAGAACGTCATCACGGTCGATCTCGAGAAGGGTTT
>VERK01000327.1 GCA_018882725.1 Actinomycetota bacterium
TCCTGGTGGAGATGTTCGGACCGCGCATCACACGCGTGTGGCCCGACGGCCGTAAGGAGACCGTGGCCGAGATCGCCGGCGGTCCGAACGGTGCCGCCATCGGTCCCGACGGTGCGTTGTATCTCTGCAACAACGGCGGCTGTTTCACCGAGGTCGATTTCGGCGGCCTGTGTTTCCCCGGCCCGTTCGATCCGAAGAAGTACATCGGCGGTCGTATCCAGCGCGTCGATCTGGCCAGCGGAAAAGTGACCGATCTCTACACGTCGTGTGACGGTCGCGCGTTGCGTGCTCCGAACGATCTCGTATTCGACGGTCTGGGTGGTTTCTACTTCACAGATCACGGCATTCGTGACAACGAAGCGCGCACGGCCGACCTCACCGCGCTCTATTACGCCAAGGCCGACGGTTCGTCGATCAAGGAAGTTGCGTTCCCGGTGGAAGGCCCGAATGGCATCGGCTTGTCGCCCGACGGCAAGACGCTCTACTACGCCGAGACGCACACCGGTCGCGTGTTCAAGCGCGCGATCGTCGCGCCGGGCGAACTCGCACCCACCGCACCGGGTGACACCTCGTCGTTGTTGTGCGGCTTGCCCGGACTGCAGTTGCTCGACTCACTCGGCGTCGACGGTGCCGGCAACGTGTGCGTGGCCACACTCGTGAACGGCGGCGTCACCGTCATCGCGCCGAACGGCGACATCCTGCAGCACATACCCACCGGTGATCTGCTCACCACCAACATCTGCTTCGCGGCCGATGGTTCGCCGACCGCGTGGATCACGCTGTCGGGCACTGGTCGCTTGGTGAAGATGGACTGGCCGTATCCGGGCCTGCGTTTGGCTCATTCGGCCTGACCCGACCCGGGGGTAGCATCGGGAGTCGTGGCACAGCAGCGCTTCTACGTCGAGACGCTCGGCTGCCCGAAGAATCAGGTCGATTCCGACAAGCTCATCGGCACGCTGTTGGCCGATGGCATGGTGCCCACCGATTCGGCCGAAGGGGCCGATCTCGTGGTGGTCAACACCTGCGCGTTCATCGAAGACGCGCGGCGCGAATCGATCGACACCATCTTGGCTCTCGACGAACGACGCAAGGCCTCGGCACGCCTGGTGGTCACCGGCTGCATGGCCGAGCGTTACGGCGACGAATTGGCGACGGCTCTGCCCGAAGTCGACCTGGTGGCCGGCTTCGGTGTCCCGGTCGCGCCGGCGGCCAAGAAGCTCATTCCGGTCTCGTCGAGTCCGGTACCGTCGCTCGACCTGTTGAACCTTCCGCGTCCGAAGTCGGTGTCGCCGTGGGCGTACGTCAAGATCGCCGAAGGCTGCGACCGCACGTGTGGTTTCTGTGCCATTCCGTCGTTCCGCGGACCGCAGCGCAGTCGCGACGTTGCGTCGATTCTCGCCGAAGTCGAACAGCTCGAAGCCCGCGAGATCGTGCTGGTTGCGCAAGATCTTGCGAGTTACGGCAAGGATCGCCCCGACGAGTTGGGTGCCGGCAGCATCGTGCCGCTCGTCGAGTCGGTGTCGGCGATCGTCGATCGCGCGCGTTTGCTGTATCTCTACCCGAGCGATCTGAGTGACGAGCTCATCGAC
>VERK01000328.1 GCA_018882725.1 Actinomycetota bacterium
CCTGTCAACCAGCCAAGGGCTCATGACCGACCGTGAAGCGCGCAAGCGCAAGGTCGGCGGTGAAGTCCTCTGCTACGTGTGGTGAGCCGAGGAGCCTGACATGTCACGTATCGGCAATTCCCCCATCACGGTTCCGTCCGGAGTCGACGTTTCCATCAATGGCGCCACCATCACGGTGAAGGGTCCCAAGGGAACCTTGTCGCGCACACTCGAAGGTGGCATCTCGGTTCGCAAGGACGAGTCGGCACTTCTGGTCGAGCGTCCCAACGACGAGCGCGAGTCACGCAGCCTTCACGGTTTGTCGCGAGCGCTCGTTCAGAACATGGTCGTCGGTGTCACCGAGGGTTACGCCAAGGAACTCGAGATCGTCGGCGTGGGTTATCGCGCCGAGGCCAAGGGACCGAGCGCTCTGCGTCTCAACCTCGGCTTCTCGCATCCGGTCGATTTCCCGGGTCCCGATGGCATCACCTTCGAGGTTCCGGTCCAGACGCGAATCATCGTGAAGGGCATCGACAAAGAACTGGTCGGTCAGGTGGCCGCCAACATTCGTTCGATCCGCAAGCCCGAGCCCTACAAGGGCAAGGGTGTGCGTTACGTCAACGAGAAGATCCTGCGCAAGGCCGGTAAGGCCGGCAAGAAGTGATGCGCGGTAGGGAGACGCAATGACCAAGATCGCCAATCAGCGCCGCACCGGACGACTTCGTCGTCACTCGCGCGTGCGCAAGAAGATTCACGGCACCGCCGAGCGTCCGCGCTTGTCGCTGTACCGCTCGAACAAGCACCTCATCCTTCAGGTGATCGACGACGATCGCGGTGTCACCATCGCATCGGCCTCGTCGGTCGAAGCAACGGTGCGTCAGTCGGGTGGAGGCAGCAACGTCGCTGCCGCCGCACGCCTGGGCCAGCTCGTCGCCGAGCGCGCCAAGGCCGCGGGTGTCAACAAAGTCGTGTTCGACCGTGGTGGATACCTCTACCAGGGTCGCGTCGCCGCCGTCGCCGAGGCGGCCCGAGCAGCCGGACTGGAGTTCTGATGTCGAACGCTCCCGCATATGGCGGTAACCCGCGCCAGGGTGGCCAACAGCAGGGTGATGGCGGTCGCGAATCGCGCGTCATTCACATCAATCGCGTGGCCAAGGTCGTCAAGGGTGGTCGTCGCTTCTCGTTCACCGCGCTCGTCGTGGTGGGCGATGGCAACGGTCGCGTCGGTCTCGGTTACGGCAAGGCCAAGGAAGTTCCGTTGGCCATCCAGAAGGGCACCGAAGACGCCAAGCGCAACATGTTCGATGTTCCGTTGGCTGGCAGCACCATCACGCATCCGGTCATCGGCATCCTCGGCGCAGGCCGCGTGATGCTCAAGCCGGCTGCTCCTGGTACCGGTGTGATCGCCGGCGGTGCGGCTCGTGTCATTCTCGAAGAGGCCGGCATCCACGACGTTCTGTGCAAGTCGCTCGGTTCGTCGAACGCCATCAACGTGGCGCGCGCCACGATCGAAGGTCTCAAGGCTCTGCAGCGTCCCGACGAAGTCGCAGCGCGTCGCGGTATCCCCGCCGACTCGTTCGTTCCCAAGGGACTGTTGAAGGCGTACAC
>VERK01000124.1 GCA_018882725.1 Actinomycetota bacterium
AACCGATGCCGATCGCGAACCGACCGGGTGCGGCGTCGGCCAGGCTCGCGACGCTCTGCGCGAAACACGCGGGTGAACGCGTGTAGGCCGGAACGATCGCGGTGCCGAGTCGAAGACGCGGTTCCCATGCGGCCGCCAACGTGAGCGGCGTGAAGGCATCGGCCCCGTCGGATTCGGCCGACCAGATGTCGGAGTATCCGAGATCGGCCAATTCGACGAGTTTGTCGCGATGAGTGTGCAGGTGACCGGGCAACGGAACGGTCATGCCATTGCGACGGGGCAGCGATGAGGTCATGTCGGCCATTGTGGCCGACCGCGGCTACTTCGCTTTACCCGAAGGGCCCGGACCGGGCATGTCGCGCCAGAAGCGCACGATGCAGCTCTGACTCGCCGTGGCCAGGAGCGTTCCGTCCTCGGCGAACATGTGCACCAGACCATGGCCGAAGCCGCGTTGGACCATGTGGATGCGAATGTCGAGCAGGACCCATTCGGTGGGGACGAGTTTGCCGACGCGGATCGTGTTGTCGAGGCTGTTGCCGCCGCCGCGGATGCCGAGCGACTGCCCCACGCCCATCGGCACGAAGTCGCCGAGGATGGCGAGCGTCGCGGTGTCGACCCCCTCGATCACCTCGGGGATGCGGGTCCAGAGCAGGACCTGGCCGTCGCCCGGAGTGCCGTCGAGGTCGTCGAGGTGTTCGCGTCCCTTCACGATGCGCTGATCCATGCGACTGGAGATGGTTCCCGACCAGTCGAGGACATGGGGCCGCTCCGTGCATTCGTGCGGTGCGGGGATGTCGGTTGGCATGGTCTCCCACTGCCCGGCCTCCACCAGATCGCGATCGCCCAGCGCGGCGTTGACGGTCAGGATCTCGCGGTCGCCGACATGACACAGAGCGCGAGCCTGCGTGATCTGGTGGCCGTGCACCGCGAGCACGACGTCGATGTCCATCGTTTCGCCCGGCTTCGCGTACGAGAGGTATTGCGCGGTGGCCCACACCGCCTTACGGCCCGAGGTTCCTTCCATCGCGGCGACGGCGGCGGCCAGCCCACAACCTCCGTAGAGGAATCCACCACCGGTGGAGATGCCGGGAACCACGGGAAGAACCCAGCGGTACGGATTGTGGGTGGGCTGCAGACCGAGGAACTGTCGACTGTCCATCTCGAACGACTCTACGAGCGCACTAGCGTCCGAACCATGTCGTCGAACACGTACTCGTCACAATCGGCAACTACTCCGTGGACCGGCGACGCGTGCTCGCTGATGGACGCGTTCCGCCGCAAGGAACGTCACCCGCTCGAGGAGCTCGACGCGTCACTGGCGGCCATCGAATCGAGCGATCTCAACTCGTTCTCCTTCGTCGATCCCGAGCGGGCGCGTGCTGCGGCCCGTCGGGCCGACGTGACACAACCCTTCGGTGGACTCCCCATCGGCGTGAAGGAACTCGATCAAGTGGAGGGCTGGCCCGACACCGAAGCCTGCGTGGTGTTCGCCGACCGCAAGGCCACCTACTCGTCGGTGATGGTGCAACGACTCGAACGCGCCGGTGCCGTGCTCGCCGGTCTCACGACTGCCAGTGAATTCGGCGGCGTGAACGTCACGCGCACGGTGCTGAACGGTGCGACGCACAACCCGTGGCAACACGGTCGCACTCCCGGTGGTTCGTCGGGTGGCAGTGCGGCCGCGGTGGCGGGCGGCCTCGTCACCCTGGCCACCGCCGGAGACGGTGGTGGATCGATTCGTATCCCGGCCGGATTCACCGGACTGCTCGGACTCAAGGCCACCTACGGACGCATCCCGCGCGCACCGCATGCACAACTCGGCAACCTCACCGTGAACACGGGTTGCGTGTCGCGAAGTGTTCGCGACACCGCGCGTTGGTTCGACGTCTGTAGCGGACGCGACGCCCGCGATCCGTTCAGCCTCCCCGACCGAACGCAATGGGAGTCGCAACTCGGTCATTTCGCCGAACAACTGCGCGGAATGCGCGTCGCCGTCGCCAGCGATTGGGGCGGTGCCGTCGTGTCGCCCGCCATGTGGTCGGTGCTGTCCGAACAGATCGACTGGTTGGTGAGCCACTTCGGCTGGAAGCGCGTCGACATCCACACGTCGCTACCGAGTATGGGTGCGGCCTGGAGCATCAGCGGAATGATCGAAATCCACGCCGCGCTGGCCGATCACTGGCCCGACTGTGCCGATGTGCTCACTCCCGAGATGCGGTTCGGCATCGAAACGACTCTCGGTCGATACGGCACCGATGCTCGCGCCCGCATCGAGTCGCGTCGCGCCGCTCTCAACGACCGCATGGCCGAGATCTTCGACCCGGCCGATGGCGTCGACTTCGTCCTCACCGCATCCAATCCCGACGTGGCGTTCGCCGCCGAGGGTCCGCTGCCGAGCGAATTCGGTGGGATCACCGCGGGTGCCGGCAACAACGGTCGACTCACGTTCCCGGCCAATCTGCACGGCAACGCCGCGGTGTCGATCCCGTCGGGTTTCGTCGACGGTCTCCCGGTGGGCCTGCAGGTCGTCGGTCGCCACTTCAGCGAACAGTTGCTTCTCGATGTCGCACTCGCCTGCGAGCACGAGCGGCCGTGGCCGCTGGTCGCGCCAACGTCTTGACCGACACGACGACAACGGAGCGCCGCGGTCCGCTCGCGGTCGGACTCGTTCTGGCCACGACGCTCATCGCGTTCGAGGTGACCGCGGTGATCACGGCTCTCCCCACGGTGTCCGACGAATTGGGCGGCGACTCGCTCTACGGCGCGACCCTCGCCGCCTACACGTTGGCCAACATCGTGAGCCTCGTCACCGTGGGTGGACTCATCGACAGTCGCGGCCCTCGGCTTCCGTACGCGATCTCGCTCGGATTGTTCTCGGTCGGTCTTCTCATCGCTGCTGTCGCGCCGTCGATGTGGGTGGTCCTGCTCGGGCGACTCGTGCAAGGAATCGGATCCGGTGGGCTGATTCCGGTGGCCTACGCCGTGATCAACCGAATCTGGGCGTCGCACGAACAAGCGCGCATCTTCGCGTGGGTGTCGGCCGGCTGGGTGCTTCCGAGTCTCATCGCTCCCGGACTCGCAGGCTGGATGACCAACGCGTTCGGGTGGCGTTCAGTTTTCGTGTCGGTGCTCCCACTCGTCGTGGCCACCGCCGCGCTGGCCCTGCCCGCCATGCGCAACCCGGCCCTCGTCGGAACGGGGCAACATTCGAGTGTCGACAACCAGCGACGGATCATTCAGGCCGTGCGACTCGCGGCCGGTATCGGCGCCTTGGCGATCGGGCTGCAGTCGTCACTTCTCGTGCTCGGCATTCCGATCGCTGTCATCGGAGCGCTCGTCGGCGTACGAGCCTGGAAGCAATTGTCACCGGCTGGTGTTGCCCGAGCATCGCACGGACTCGCCGCCATCGTCATGTGTCGAATTCTCGCCACAGCGGCATTTCTCGGAGTTGATTCGTTCGTTCCGCTGGCCGCCGATCGCATTCATGGTGCGTCGGCCACGGTTCAGGGATTTGTGATCATCGGCGCCGCGGTCACGTGGAGCATCGGTTCGGCTGTCGTGTCGAAGATGCCACGCGTTCGACCGGATCGCAGTGCGACCCTCGGCTTCGTGCTCATCGGGTTGGGCGTCGTGACGACATCACTGGTCGTGGATTCTTCGTGGCCGCTACCCGCCGTGTTCGCCACGTGGTGTCTGGCGGGCCTCGGCATGGGACTGCTGTTCGTTCCGACGTCAGTTGCGGCGATGACCCACGCCGAACCCGGACGCGACGGTGTGATCGCGAGCCAGGTGAACCTCGCCGACAGCATCGGCTTCAGCTTGATGGGTGGACTGGGTGGTGCAACCGTGGCCATCGCCGACCGCGGAGCCTGGTCGTTGAGTTCGGCGCTCGTCACCAATTTCTCGGCCGCCTTCGTGCTGACCGTGATCGGGGGACTCCTCGCCCACCGCATTCGAGCCCACTCGAGCACGGTGGCATGAGAATTCGACGGCCATGAGAACATGACCGTATGACAACGAGCAACGGTCCCCTCCACGGCATCAAGGTTCTCGACCTCTCGGTGATGATCTCCGGCCCATTGGCCGCGATGACTCTCGCCGACCAAGGTGCCGACGTCATCAAAGTGGAGTCACCGGGCATCGGCGACTTCATGCGTTATCTGGGTTCCGCCAAAGGTGGCATGACCGGAATCTTCCTCAACAACAACCGAGGTAAGCGTTCGCTCGTCGTCGACTTGAAGCGCCCGGAAGGCGTGGAGGTTCTGAAGACGCTCGCCAAGTCTGCCGACGTCGTCATCCAGAACTTCCGACCGGGCGCCGTCGAGCGACTCGGCATCGGATACGACGACTTGAAAGCCGTCAATCCGAACATCGTGTACGTGAGCATCAGTGGCTACGGCCCCGACGGTCCGGCCAGTGGCCATCGCGTGTACGACAACGTCATTCAGGGCGCGTCGGGTCTGGCCAGTGTTCAGGTCGACCCGCAGACCGGCACGCCGTCGTTGTTCCGCACGTTGCTGTGCGACAAAGTCACCTCGTTGAAAGCGGCGCAGGCCATCACCGCGGCTCTGCTCGCCCGCGAACGTGGCCAAGCGCAGGGTCAGCACATCGTGCTGGCGATGCTCGACGCGGCAATCGCATTCCTGTGGCCCGATTCGGCCATGGACGCCGTTCTCCTCGACGACGACGCGAACCGCACGCCGACGATCGCGCAGAACTACGCCGTCACGCGCATGAAGGACGGCTTCGCTTCCATCGGCGTGGTGAGTGATTCCGAGTTCAAGGGCCTGTGCGAGGCGTACGGTCGGCCCGACCTCGCGTCCGACGAGCGCTTCTCCACCATGTTCGCGCGCACCGCGAACGCATCGCAGCTCGTCCCGCTCATGATCGAACTCGCAGCCGAACGCGGTGTCGACGAGTTCGTGGCGCGGGCGCACGAATGCGACGTTCCGGCTTCGAAGATCGTGACGATTCCCGAACTGCCGACCCAGCCTCAGGTGATCAACAACGCGGTGTTCGTCGAACGCGAGCATCCGGTGGCCGGTCGTACACGCGAACCGCGCCCGGCTGCTCGCTTCTCGGCCACGCCGTCCCGCATCGGTCGTCATGCACCCATGCCGGGCGAACACAGCGACGAGATCGTCGCCGAAGTGGGGCTCGACGCCGCGGCACTTCGAGCAGCGGGCGTGATCGGCTGATCAACCGGCTAGAACGGCCCGCGCCACCAGATCGGTGCCGAACGCCGTGAGGATCGCGAGATACATGAGGCCGGTCGCGGCCATCACCGCTGAATACGAGCGTTCGCGCAGCGCGCGTTGCGTGACGACGCCGAGAACTCCCGTGGTCACCGCACAGGCCGCCCAGAACCATCCGAGTTGACCGCCCCAGCCGTCGTCGACCGCACCCGAGAACACGCTGAACATTCCGGTCGGTATCAACATGACCACGACTTCGGCCGGCCACACCCACAAGAACGCGCGCACGATGTCGTTCACGTGACGACGCGGAAGTCCGGGCTGAACGAGATACCAGTGACCGAGGAGCATCGCGTCGGTCACGAAACCGAGGAACGCCGCACCGACGATGATCCGCGCGATGGCCAGACCGTCGTTGCCGCCCGCGTCGACACCCGCTGCCACCAGACCCACGGCTCCGACGATGGGCGCGATCAGATCGAGACGCGGATCGAACTCGCGGCCCTCTCGTTCGAGCGCCACTTCGTCGCGGTCGATACCCGTCATTTCAGCGATGCGCTGACTCCGTCGATCGTGATCCGCGAGTTGCCCGCGCACACCGGCTTTACGCCTCACGATGCTCGATGCCAAGGCTCCGGCACACGCGAGGGCGACGAGAACGCTCGTGACATCGCGAAGGCGCGTGGCGGATCCCCCGTCGGACGACCATCCGAGCGCCGCGGCCGCCACGGCGAAGCACAGAAACGTGATGCGCAACATCCATCCGTAGCCGAGTCCAACCTCTCGTCGCCGAGTGGTGAACCAACAACCGATCATTCCACCCACGGCCCACTGCAGCAGGAATGTCGCGGCATCGAGATCGATCACACCGTCACAATACGGTTCACCTGCGTAGGCTCACCATGTGAACGTTCGGACTCACGGCACACGGCTGACAAGGCGCAGTCTCGGTCGCGGTGCCGTCGTTGGTGTCGTGATCGGACTGACCGCACTCGGTGGATGCATCACGGGTGAACGTCCGCGACTCGTCACCGACGACACCATCCCCTCGATCGACGATGCGGCGATCAGTGCGGTGGTCGATGTCCTGGCCTCCGGTTTCACTTCCGATTCGGAATTAACCTCGTTCCGGGTCGACTATTCGGTCACCACGAAGTTCGGTGGGCAGTCCACCACCGGCTCGATCTCGGTCGACCGCGCATTGGGCACCAGCCTTCAGATCGCCGAGGTGCGATTCGTGTTCGCGGCCGATGGTTCGACGGCCACCTGTTCGACGATCACGAGCGAGTGCCGCCCCGGCATCGACGAGACACGAGTGGCCGACCGCATGGTCAACTCGCGCATCTTCCAGAGCGCCGTGATCGATCGACTCGAGCAAGATGCCATCGTGGCGGTGGGCGACTCTCAGTCGTCGAGCCGCACCATCGCCGATCGCCCGGCGACGTGTGCGACCGTCCCCGTGGTCGATTCGACCGGCATCACGCGTGAGAAGTCGTACTGCGCGTTCGATGGCTTGGGCGTGCTTGCGT
>VERK01000125.1 GCA_018882725.1 Actinomycetota bacterium
GTACTTGACGGCAGCCAGTTGTTCGGCGGTCGCGCGAATCATCGACTCAGCCTCTCAGAGGTACAGGCCGGTGTGCGACTCGATTCGACTGGCCGCCACGGCGTGCAGGTCGCGTTCGCGCAACATGATGTAATCGGCGCCCTGAACCTCGACCTCGTAGCGATCTTCAGGGCTGAAGAGCACCCGGTCGCCCACTTCAGCGCTCCGGACGTTCTGTCCGAGTGCCACGACCTCGGCCCACACGAGTCGCTTCGACAACTGTGCGGTGGCCGGGATGAGGATGCCACCAGTGCTGCGCCGCTCCCCTTCCTTGTCGGGAATCCGCACCAGCAGGCGGTCGTTGAGCATCTTGATGGGGAGCTTGTCGTCCTCGACCTGATCCTTGGCCACGACGGTCACGGTACCGTCGTTCCCGTGTCGAACCGCACCGTGACTCTCACCACGATCGATCACCAAGAACTGGAAGCCGACGTCGTCACGGCGGCGAACGATCAACCCGTACGGGGTGCGGTGGCGATCGCCCACCCCCACCCGTTGTACGGCGGCGATCGTTACAACCCGGTGGTCGACGCTCTCTTCGAGACACTGCCCTTGGTCGGATTCCACTGTCTGCGCTTCGACTTCCGAGGTGTCGGGAACAGTTCGGGCGAGCACGACGGCGGCGAAGCCGAACGCCTCGATGTGGCGGCCGCGGTCGATTTTCTCGCGGGTCTGCACGACGACATCTGGGTGGCCGGCTATTCGTTCGGGTCGATCGTGGCTCTCGACGTGATCGAACCACGAGTGGCAGGTTGGATCGCGGTGGCACCACCGCTCACGGCCATGCGAAGCGACGTGCTCGCCGCCCGTGATCCACGACCCAAGTTGGTGCTGGCCGCCGAACACGATCAATTCACTCCGACATCAGCCGCCGAGCCGATCGTGAGTTCATGGACGAACGCCACCATCGAATCGATCGCGAACGGCGATCACTTCTTGGCTGGTCGCACTCGCGCCGTGGCCGAGGCCGCGGCCCGTTGGCTCACTTCGCAGTGAGAGCGGCCTCGATCTTCTGCATCACTTCGTCGGTGAGCAACGGAATGACGTCGAGGGCGGCAAAGTTCTCGGTGACCTGCGATTGACGACTGGCGCCAGTGATCACGGTCGACACGCCGGGGAACTTGGTGCACCAAGCCAGCGCCAACTGAGCCAGCGAGCAGCCGAGGGAGTCGGCAATCGGTACGAGGCGGCGCACTTTGCCCAACGCGGCTTCGTCGGTCAGACGCGACTTCAAGAAGCCGTATCCGGGCAGGGCCCCGCGCGAGTCGGCCGGGATCCCTTCGAGGTACTTGCCGGTGAGCAGACCAGACGCCAACGGACTCCAGATGGTGGTTCCGAGACCGATGTCTTCGTAGAGACGCTTGTATTCGGTCTCGACCCGACGCCGCTCGAGCATGTTGTACTGCGGCTGTTCGGTGACCGGCTTGTGCAGATGGTGGCGCTCGGCGATCTCCCACGCCGCACGAATCTCGTCGGCCGACCACTCGCTTGTACCCCAGTAGAGAACCTTGCCACGGTCGACGAGATCGCTCATGGCCCACACGGTCTCTTCGAGCGGTGTGCGCGGATCGGGTCGGTGACAGAACAAGATGTCGACGAAGTCGACCTGCAATCGATCGAGACACCCTTCGATCGAGTGGTGCAAGTACTTGCGATTGAGCGTGTTGAAGAGATTGGGAATCTGGCCGTCGATTCCCCAGAAGACCTTGGTGGAGAGCACGTAATGGTGTCGCTTCCACCCCAGTTCGCGAATGACGCGGCCCATGATCGCTTCGCTCTGACCGCCGGCGTAGGCCTCGGCGTTGTCGAAGAAGTTGCAGCCAGCGTCCCAGGCCGCCTGCATACAAGCCAGAGCAGCATCGTCCTTCAGCTGATTGTCGAAGGTGACCCACGAACCGAACGACAGTACGGATACCTGCAGACCGGTGCCGCCCAATCGGCGGTATTCCATCTTCGGATTCGGGACGAGGGACGTGGGTGTGCTCATACCCGCACACTACGTTCGGCCGTCACGACGAGCGTCAGTCGAGTGCGTAGCACGTGCGCGCGAGTCGGGCCAGTTCGGTCGGCCCGACTCCGCAACATCCGCCCACCATCGTGACCCCGGCCATCTGCCAGCGACGGAGACGAGATTCGTCGGCGAGATCGGATGCTTCTCCCGTCCACGAACGCGTCGACGCATCCCACACGCGTCCGTGGTTCGGATAGGCGATCATCGGGAGACCGAGCGGAGCGAGCGTGGCCACCACCGAGTCGACCACGTCGGGTGACGCGCAGTTCACCCCGACCGCCACCAAGTTCGGGTATTCAGCGATTCGACGAATCGCGCTCCCGACGTCGTCTCCGCCGTACGTGGTCGATCCGTCGCGGCAGCCGAACGAGAACCAGGCCGGCGGGGCTCCGTGGTCGACGAGGATCTCGGCGATCATTTCGGCTTCGTCGGCGCGCGGTTGGGTTTCGACGGCGAAGAGATCGACATCGGTGTCGAGAAGAACGCGAATTCGTTCGGTGTGCCTTGAACGCACGACCTCGAGCGACACGTCGTATGCACCGTTGTATTCGCTGCCATCGGCGAGCCACGCGCCGAACGGCCCGATGGAGGCCGCCACCCGAGCGTCGTCACCGGCGGCCCGTCGCGCAATGGCCGACGACGCCCGCAGGGCATCGTGTTCGTGCGACGGACACTGGTAACTCGCCGATGTGACGACTCGTGCGCCGGCGACCACGAACGAGCGGTGCGCGGCTTCGAGAACGTTCGGAGACGCGCGCAAAGAATCGGCGGTCCACCAACTGCTGCTCGTATCGACACCGAGTTCGGCCAGAGCCGTCGACAGACCTCCGTCGATGACCGTGATCATTCAGCGCACCGGGCGCACGACGATTCCGGCCGCCGCCATGGCCGACTTGGCCTCGGCCACCGTGAATTCGCCGAAGTGGAAGATGGACGCGGCCAGCACGGCATCGGCGCCTCCACGCGTGACTCCGTCGACCAGATGTTGGAGGTTTCCGACCCCGCCCGATGCGATCACCGGAACACCCACCGCTTCGCTGACGCGACGCGTGAGAGTGAGGTCGAATCCCTCCTTGGTTCCGTCGCGGTCCATCGAGGTGAGGAGGATCTCCCCGGCACCGAGGTCAGCCGCCCGACCCGCCCACTCGACCGCGTCGATATCGGTGGGTGTGCGACCGCCGTGCAAGAACACTTCGAACGAACCGTCAGCGCGGCGCTTGGCGTCGATCGCACACACCACGCACTGCGCACCGAACTCGGCGGCGATTTCGGAGATCAATCGTGGATTCTGCACCGCCGAGGTGTTGACGCTCACCTTGTCGGCCCCGGCCCGCAGCATGCGCCGCGCGTCGTCGACGCTGCGAATGCCACCACCAACGGTGAACGGAATGAACACCTGCTCGGCCGTACGCCGCACGACGTCGACCATGGTGTCACGGCCATCGCTCGACGCGGTGATGTCGAGGAACACGAGTTCGTCGGCGCCCTCGGTGTCGTAACGCGCCGCCAACTCGACCGGATCTCCGGCGTCGCGCAAGTTCACGAAGTTGGTTCCCTTCACAACGCGACCAGCGGTCACGTCGAGGCACGGAATGACACGCGCGACTTTCATGATTGGCTCCCCAGCACGGCCAACGCGTCGCTCACCGTGAACCGACCTTCGTAGATCGCACGACCGGTGATGATGCCCGCGAGTCCGCTCAACGTTGCCAAGGTCGTCAAGTCGTCGAGTGACGCGACTCCCCCACTCGCGATCACGGGCACAGATGTGAGGGCGATCGCGTGGGCGAGGCCGTCGACGTCGGGGCCGCTCAACATGCCGTCACGGGCGATGTCGGTGATGACGAATGCGGCCGCCCGCGGAAACCACGTGAGAGCGTCGTCGAGCGAGACTCCCGAGTCTTCGGTCCAACCGTGAACGGCCACCCGACCGGCTCGGTGATCGAGCCCGACTGCCACGTCGATCACGTCAGCCACCGTGTTCACCAGTTCCGGCTCGGCCACGGCGGCCGAACCCATCACCACTCGCGCGACTCCGGCGGCCCGAAGTGCTTCGGCATCGGAAACCGAGCGAACTCCGCCGCCGGTCTGCAACCGGGCCCGTCCGGTCAAACAGGCCGCGATCGCGGCGATGATCGGCCGATTCACCGGGTCGCCCGAACGAGCCGCGTCGAGATCGACGACGTGCACCCACGGAGATCCCGCGGCAGCGAACTCGTCGGCGACGCGCACCGGATCGTCACCGTACGTCGTCTCGCGCGCGTAGTCGCCTTGCGTCAACCGCACGACCCGACCACCACGTAGGTCGATCGCCGGATACAGCTCAACGGCCACGAGCCACCGCCACGAAATTGGCCAGCAGAGCCAAACCGGCCGAACCCGACTTCTCGGGATGGAACTGTGTGGCGAACACGTTGCCACTGCGAAATGCGGCGTTGAGAGTTCCTCCGTATTCGCAGGTGGCCGCGACCACGTCGGGGTCATCGGGAACACCGTGCAACGAGTGGACGAAGTAGACCCACGGCTCGTTCGACCATTCGACTCCGGCGAACATCGGGTCGTCAGACAGTCGAACGTTCACGCGATTCCACTGCATCTGCGGACGCTTCACCCCGACCGGGATCCACTGCACGCGACCGGGAACGATGCCGAGACCAGTCGCATCCGGATCTTCGTCACTCGACGTGAAGAGCATCTGCATGCCGACACAGATACCGAGGAACGGTCGGCTCGATTCGACCGCGTCACGAACCGCGCTGGCCAGCCCCGAGGAGTTCAACGCGTTCATGCACGCCCCGAACGCGCCGACACCAGGAAGGACCACGGCGTCAGCCGAACGAACGTCGGCTGCACGAGTAGTGAGACGAGCGTCGCCGCCGACTCGTTGCAGTGCCTTCTCGGCCGAACGGAGGTTGCCGATGCCGTAATCGAGGACCGCGATCGACGGACCGCTCACAGGACTCCCTTGGTGGAGGGAACTCCTCCCCCTTCGAGACGCACCGCATCGCGCAGACTCCGGCCGAGACCCTTGAAGATGCACTCGATCACATGGTGAACGTTGCGCCCGCGCTTGAGCGTGACGTGCAGGGTGATGCCCGCAGCAGTCGCGAACGACGACACGGCGTGTTCGGCCAACTGCGGATCGAACGGCGGCGTGCCGAGCGGGAGACTGTCGGGCATCGGAACGTTCCAGACGACGAAGGGTCGACCGGACAGATCAAGGGCGATCTCGCAGAGCGCTTCGTCGAGCGGATACAAACCGCTGGCGAATCGGCGGACGCCGGCCTTGTCACCCAGCGCTTCACGAAACGCCTCACCGAGCGCGATGGCCACGTCCTCGACCGTGTGATGTGTGTCGATGTGAAGGTCGCCGCGGGCCGCGATGGTGAGATCGAAACCACCATGCTTGCCCACCTGCGAGAGCATGTGGTCGTAGAACGGGATCCCGGTGTCGACCGAGGTTGTGCCGCGACCGTCGAGGTCGATACTCAATTCGATCGACGTCTCGGCCGTGGTGCGGGTGCGGGTGGCGGAGCGGTTTGCACTCATGACAGGACCTCCGTGAGAGCGGCGATGAACAGCGAATTCTCTTCAGGTGTACCGATAGTGATGCGCAGGCAGTCGGCCAAGCGCGGCCAACCCGAGCAATCACGAATGAGAACACTGCGATCGAGCAACCCTTGCCACACGGCCCGTCCGGCTCGACCGCGGGGGCGGAACAAGACGAAGTTGGCCCCGCTCGGGAACACGTCGACGTCGAGCCGCTGCAGAGCCGACACGACCCGTTCACGCTCGGCGACGATGGCTCGAACTCGTTCGTTCATCTGATCGACGAATCGCAGAGCGATGACGCCAGCCGCCTGCTTCACCGCGTCGAGGTGATACGGCAGGACCACCTTGTCGAGCTCGCTCACGACCCACGACGGCGCGATGGCGTATCCGAGTCGGGCCGCCGCCATGCTCCAGGTCTTGCTGAACGTGCGAACCACGATCACCGAGGAATCGTCGGAGACGAGTTCGACCGCGCTCCAGCGCGCGAACTGACCGTACGCCTCGTCGACCACCACCAGGCCGGGCGCCAACGACACCACCTCGCGAATCGTCGCTTCGGTGTCGACTCCACCGGTCGGATTGTTGGGCGAACACAGGAACGTGATGTGTGGTTCGTGTGCGGCCAGTACGCGACGGAATTCGCCGAGGTCGAGCGAGAAGTCGGCGGCCCGCTCACCCTCGACCACCGTGGCACCAGAGATGCGCGCGATGTGGGCGTGCAGTTGATACGTGGGCTCGAACGTGGCCACGGTGCGCCCAGGGCCGGCGAACGTGAGAAGGATCGTCTGGAGGACCTCGTTGCTGCCGTTGGCCACGAACACCATCGCGGGGTCGACACCGTGGAGCGCCGCGATGGCGCGCCGAAGATCGGTGGCGGCGCGATCGGGATAGCGATTCCAGTCCACGTCGGCCACGGCCCGCGCCAGCGCCTGTTCGAACTCGGCGGGCGGGCCGACCGGAGCCTCGTTGGTGTTTAGGCGCACCCGGACGTCGACCTGCGGCGAGTGATAGCCCTCGAGGGCCTTCAAATCGTCGCGAACGGGGAGGCGCGTCACGCCATGAGGCTACCGACCAGGCCGAACGGGTCGAAGTGAGTTCGCAGCACCGGG
>VERK01000126.1 GCA_018882725.1 Actinomycetota bacterium
GACGTTCACGATCATAGGAATGGGCGTCGGATCGGGCACCAGCCGAACCCGACTCGTAGCCTGACGGCGTGTCCGCACCGGTTGACCAGGTCGATCTCCTCGTCGTCGGTGCCGGTCCGGCCGGAACCGCCGCCGCCATCACGGCGCGCCGTGCCGGTCTCACGGTGACCATCGTCGACAAAGCCGAGTTCCCGCGCGACAAGTGCTGCGGCGACGGGCTCACGTCGTTGGCTCTGCGCCAACTCGATGCCCTCGGCTTCGACCCGGGTGCGGTTCGATCGTGGCAGAACGTCGACGCCGCCTGGTTACGTTCGCCGTCGGGGCGCGAGGTCGAACTTCCATTGCCCACCGAAGGCACCTTCGCGGCCGTCGCCCCGCGCCTCGAACTCGATGCCGCTCTCGTCGATCTGGCGCGGCGGCACGGGGCCGTGGTGCACGAGAACACGTCGTTCGCGTCGATCGAGTCCGCTCCCGATCATGTCGACGTCACCGTCGAACACGCAGGCGTGTCCCGCATCGTGCGGGCCACCTGGGTGGTGGCCGCCGATGGCATGTGGAGTCCGGTGCGCAAAGCACTCGGCGTCGCCGTCAACGGCTACCTCGGCGAATGGCATGCCTTTCGTCAATACGCATCCAACGTCACGGGTGTGGCCAAGGATCGCCTCATCGTCTGGTTCGACGACGATCTGCTACCTGGTTACGCGTGGAGTTTTCCGCTGCCGGGCAATCGGGTGAACATCGGCTTCGGAGTCCTGCGCGACGGTGAACGCCGCATTCAGGACATGAAGGACACGTGGGCCGATCTCCTGCAACGTCCACACGTGCGCGAAGCACTCGGCCCCGACGCAGTGCTCGAAGGTCGACACACCGCCTGGCCGATTCCGGCTCGAATCGACGAAGCGGTCACCGGCGTGGGTCGTGTGTTGTTCGTCGGCGACGCGGCCATGGCTACCGACGCTCTCACCGGTGAGGGAATTGGCCAAGCGCTTCTCACCGGTGTGGAAGCCGCCGCGGCCATCGTGGCTGGCGGATCGTCACTCGACGTGCGTCGCGCGTATCGCCGCGCCGTCGATCATCACTTGCTGGCCGACCACCGCATGTCGATACGTCTCGGCAAGGTGCTGGCGCGCCGACGCGGTGCCCGCGGGGCCATCGCCCTGCTCGATCACGCCGGATCGTGGAGCCGGAGAATGTTCGCCCGCTGGATGTTCGAGGACGAACCGCGCGCAATTCTCCTCACGCCGTCACGCTGGCACCGACGACTCCTGCGCCAACGCGGAGCGTTCTGAGCCCCCGAGGGGTCACGGCTACCGTGGCCTCATGAAGACTCGTCTGACCGAACTCCTCGACATCGAACATCCGGTGATGCTGGCCGGCATGGGCGGAGTCTCGTACTCGGCTCTCGTGGCCGCCGTGAGCGAAGCCGGTGGAATCGGAACCTTCGGCGCCGCCGCGATGCGCCCCGGTCAACTCGACGAAGAAATCGGTGCCGTCAAGAAGGCAACGTCCAAGCCGTTCGGCGTCGACTTGCTCACGGCCGTACCCGGTCAACTCGAACGTGACGTCGAATCAGTGATCAAAGGTGGTGCCCGCATCTTCGTGGCCGGCCTCGGCGTACCGCGCGAAATCATCGACGTTCTGCACAAGAACAACATCCTCGTCGGCTCGATGTGCGGCAAGGTTCGCCACGCCGAAGCCGCCGTGGCCAGTGGTTGCGACTTCGTGATCGCCCAGGGAACCGAAGGTGGTGGCCACACCGGCACCGTCGCCACCATGGCGTTGGTTCCACAAGTCGTCGACGCCGTGGGTGCTCAGGTCCCGGTGGTCGCGGCCGGTGGGTTGTTCGACGGCCGCGGACTCGCGGCGTCCATCGCCCTCGGTGCCGACGGCGTGTGGATGGGCACACGTTTCATTGCTACTCCCGAGGCCCACGCACAGAAGTCGTACAAGAGCACACTGCTCGCTCTTCCCGAAGACGGAACGGTCATCTCTCGCGCGTACACCGGCAAGACCTGTCGAGTGGTGCGCACCGAATGGACTCAGAAGTTCGAAGAGCACCCCGAACTCCTGAAGAAGTTCCCCGAGCAAGCACTGGCGTCGGCCCAGGCCGGTGTCAACCACATGGGCTGGCCCATGGATCAAGACGTCGACCCCAACACCGAGTTCATGCCGTGCGGTCAGGGAGTCGGCGCCATTCGCTCGCTCGAACCGGCCGGCGACATCGTGCGCTCGGTGGTGAAGGAAGCCGAACGCATCATCGACGCGATGCAGAAGGTGCGCCGGTGACCGCAACCGAACCCGTCGACTCGATGCAGTCACGCATCGACCGGGTGTGGGACGACGACATCGTTCCCGAACTCACCGACTACATCCGTATCCCCAACGTCTCGAAGGCCTACGAACCCGATTGGCGCGAACTCGGCCACATGGATCGCGCGGTCGAACACATTCGCCGCTGGTGCTCGGCGCGGGCCATCGCCGGTCTCAACGTCGAGGTCGTGAGCCTGCCCGGACTCACTCCGATGATCGTGATGGAGGTGCCGGCGTTCGGTACCGGTTCCACCCGTGGCGCCGACGACGTCGTGCTGCTGTACGGCCACCTCGACAAGCAGCCCGAGATGGAAGGGTGGCGCGAAGGTTTCGGCCCGTGGACGCCGGTCATCGAGAAAGAGCGCCTGTACGGACGCGGAGGCGCCGACGATGGTTACTCCGCCTACGCCACCCTGGCCGCCATCGAAGCCGCACAAGCAGCCGACTGGTCTCACGCGCGCCTGGTGATTCTCATCGAAGCCAGCGAAGAGAGCGGTAGCCCCGATCTGCCGGCGTATCTCGATCACCTCGCACCGCTGGTGGGTTCGCCGTCACTGGTGGTGTGCCTCGACTCGGGATGTCTCGACGATCAGCGCCTGTGGGTCACCACTTCGTTGCGCGGGCTGGCGTCGGGCACGTTGCGCGTCGATGTTCTCGCCGAAGGTGTTCACAGCGGTGAAGCCAGTGGCATCGTGCCCAGTTCGTTCCGGATCATTCGCCAGTTGCTCGATCGGGTGGAGGACGCCACGACCGGTCGGATCTTGCTCGACGAACTGCACGTCGACGTTCCGGCCGACCGTCGACAGGAAACGGTCGACACCAGCGCCGAGTTTCCCGAGCCGCTGGCCAGTCACTACCCCTTCGTCGGCAACACGCGACCGATGGTCGACGATCCGGTCGAGCAGATGCTGGCCCACACCTGGCGACCCACGCTCAGTTACGTCGGAATCGACGGTGTGCCCTCGGTGGCCCGCGGTGGCAACGTGCTGCGCCCCTACACCGCCCTCTCGCTCTCGTTCCGTCTGCCGCCCACGTGCGATCACGAACGTGCCATCGCGGCCATCGCCACCGCTCTCGAAGCGAATCCGCCGTCGGGCGCCCGCGTGTCATTCACCGATCTCAACGCGGCGCCGGGTTGGAACGCACCATCGTTCGCACCGTGGCTCGCCGATGCTCTCGAGGATGCGTCCACCACCGCGTTCGGCAACTCGTGGCGAGCCTTCGGCGAGGGCGGAACCATTCCGTTCATGGGAATGCTCGGCGACAAGTTCCCCGAGGCTCAGTTCGTCATCACCGGGGTTCTCGGACCCGGCTCCAACGCCCACGGACCCAACGAGTTCCTCGACATCCGTACCGGCAAGAAGATCACCACGGCCATCGCCTGCATTCTGCGCTCACACGCGTCACGCTGAAGGTTCACCATGTGGAAGATGCTGCGAACCAACGCCGACATGCGGCGTCTCTTCATCGCGCAGGTCATCTCGTATCTCGGCGACTGGTTCAGCTTCGTGGCCCTGGTCGGCCTCGTCGACGATCTGACCGACTCGAGTTTTCTCGTGTCGATGATCGTGGTGTCGTTCTCGTTGCCGTCGTTCGTCGCGTCGCCGATCGCTGGAGTGATCGTCGATCGATTCGACCGCCGTCGCATTCTCGTCGTCGTCTCGCTCGTGCAATCGGTTGCAGCACTCTGCCTCGTACTGGTCGGGGCCGACACAATCTGGCTCGCCTTCGTGTGCCAGAGCATCATCTCGGGTCTCGCGGCCATCGTGAAACCGGCATCGGAGGCCGGCACACCGAACCTCGCGCGTGACGCCGAAGAACTTGGCAAGGCCCAAGCGCTGTTCGGCTCCACCTGGGGTGTGATGTTGGCGGTGGGTGCCGCGGTGGGCGGATTCTTCGCCGCGACCCTCGGCCGCGACACCGCATTCGTCATCAACGCAGTGTCGTTCGTCGTGTCGGCCTGGTTCATCTTCGCCATCTCCAAGCCGCTGCAAGAGGAGCGTCAGCAAACCCGTTCGCGCATGCGACCCATCGCCGACATGCGCGAGGCGCTGGGTCATGCTCGCCGCGACTCGGTACTCCTCGCTCTGCTCTTGTCGAAGACCACCTTCGCGATCGGATCCGGTGTGGTGAGCCAATTGGCCGTGTTGGCGAGCGACGTGTACCGCGGTGGCGACGGCGCCCGCGGTGTACTCATTGCGGCACGCGGCGCGGGCGTCGGTCTCGGCCCAATCATCGCCACGCGCTTCACCGGTGGTGACGTGGGCAAAGTGCTCACGGTCTGCGGCTACGCCAGCCTGGCCTTCAGCGTCTTCTATCTCACTGGTGCCTGGATGCCCGAACTCTGGCTCTGCGTCATCTTCATCACCGCCGCGCATCTCGGCGGTGGCGCGCAGTGGACACTCAGCACCTACGGCCTGCAGATGCGTTCACCCGATCAGATTCGCGGTCGAATCCTGGCCGGCGACTTCGCCCTCATGACGTTGGTGCTCTCGATCACGAGTCTGGGCGCGGGCGCGTTGTCGGAAGCCACCAGTGTTCGTACGGCAATAACCGCGTTCGCGGCGGCGGCCGCCGTGGCCAGCCTGGCCTACATCAGTGCGACGCGGAGTCTGCGCAAGCAACTGCTGCGTCAGTGAGCACCTGCGCGCGCAGATCGTTCGCCAGGTTCTGAGCCATCTGGTTCATCACGTAGGCGAAACCGAGTTGCTTCTCGGGCAGAGCGAACGCCACCGATCCACCAGCACCGGGATGCCCGAACGATCCGGGTCCGGCGTACGGAGTGAACTGGCCGTGCGTCATGAAACCCATGCCGAACGTGGTGGGCATGATCAGACAGGTGTCGGGTTCGCCTGCTGGGGTCACCGTGGATCGGGCCACGTCGACCGTTGACGATTCGAGCAAACGCACGCCGTCCACGTCACCGATGGTGGCCGCGTAGATGCGCGCGAGCGACCGCGCGTTGGTGATGCCATTCGCGGCGGGAATCTCGGCAGCGTGCACATCGCGACGGTTGAACGTGCCGTCACCACCGAACGCTCCGTTGAGCGACAACGCCTGACCACCCGGCGAGTTGGGTCCCATGAACTGCTCGATCATGGCCTTGATGGCCGGATCGATGTCTTCACCCGGCGGCGGGTTGATTCCACCGATCATGGGCGACACACGCGACTCCTGTGATTCGGGAAGACCGATCCAGAACTCGGCGCCGAGTGGGCGAACGATCTCGTCCTGCACGAACGCGCCGATGCTGCGCTTCTTGGGGTCGACGCGTCGCACGAGCTCGCCGGCCAACCAGCCGTACGTGAGTGCGTGGTAGCCGTGCTTGGTGCCGATGTCCCAACGGGGCTTGGTGTCGGCCAGTCGAGCGGTGACGGTGTTCCAGTCGAGTGCATCGGCGAGTGAAATGTCGCCGTCGACGGTGTAGAGACCGCACTGATGCGACAGCAACTGCGCGACGGTCGCATCACCCTTGCCGTGCTTGGCGAACTCGGGCCAATACGTGGACACCTTCTCCGAGTACGACAGCAGTCCGCGCTGAACGCAGATGGCGACCGCGATGGCGGTGATGCCCTTGGTGGTGGAGAACACCAGTTGCAACGTGTCGTCGGTGTACGCGGTGGTGCGGTCCTGGTCGAAGTGGCCACCCCAGAGATCGACCACTTTGCGGCCCCGGTGGTACGCCGAGACGGCACAGCCGACCTCCTGGCCGCTCTCGAGATTGGCCACGAACGCGTCGCGCACCGGCTCCCAACCCGCCGCGACCGATCCCCCCACGTGAACTGACATCAGCCGATCAGTTCCTTCAGCGTCTCGATGGTCTTGACCGCGTCGGGACCCACCGGATTGACCGACAACACCGTGACTCCGGCTTCCTTGTACGCGGCGAGGCGCTCCTTGATGTAACCCTTCGGGCCCACCAGGTTGCTCTTCTCGATCATCTCACCCGGAACGGCCTTGGCGGCCTCTTCCTTCTTGCCGTCGAGATACAGGTCCTGGACTTCGATGGCTTCTTTCTCGTAGCCGTACTTCCTGCAGATGGTGTTGTAGAAGTTCTTGTCGCGCGCGCCCATGCCGCCGATGTAGAGAGCGGCGTTCGGACGAGCGAAGTCGAGAATCTTCTTCTGCGCATCGCCGGTGAGTGACTCGTCGATGGCCACCATGCCACCGGCCGAGATCTGCAACTTGCCCAGGCTCGGATCGCGCTTGGCCAGACCCTTCTTCAGATCGTCGCCCCACACGTTGTGGTACTTCTCGGGATCGAAGAAGATCGGGAACCAGCCATCGGCGACTTCGGCCGTGGCCTGCACGCTCAAGCCCATGAGG
>VERK01000127.1 GCA_018882725.1 Actinomycetota bacterium
GGTGTGTAGGCCGGACCCTGATCGGTCATGGCCACGACCGTAGTGGTGGGGTGTGCGGTGGCTGGGACAACACGGCCACCAGGCGTGATCGCCGTGCCACACCCCCTTGGCAGGCTCGACTCTCCATGAAAGCCACCGACACGTTTCCGGCGACGACCCCGGCCACCACACTCGATTTCGCTCAGGTGGCCCGTGTTCTTGCTCAAGCCACCGCGGTTCGCGGGTTGGTCATCCCCGGATTCCGTTGTCCGCCACGTCTGGTGGGTGTCGATCGTTCGTTGCGGCGAATCGGTGACTCGGTCACTGTTGCCGTTCGACTCTCCGGGCGTCCGCTCGTTGCCGTGGTGGCCGACATGATCGACGGCGTCGTCGTGGCCAATCGCCTCACACCGCCGCTGGCCGATCGTCTGCGCCGCGAATTGTGGGACGTGGTGCACTCACTGGTCGTTCCCGTCGCACCACGTTCGTCGGCTCGTCGCGTGGCCTGAGTCCGTAGCCTGCACTCGTCGCCCGGGTGGCGGAATTGGCAGACGCGGGGGGCTTAAACCCCCCTGGCTCTCACGAGTCGTGTGGGTTCGAGCCCCACCCCGGGCACACGAATTGTCAGTCGTCGACTGCCACGCAATGGAGTCGGTCGGTCACAACGGTTGCGGTGCACGCATCACCCATACTCAAACCCCCCGCGGTCGGTCCGTCGGCCACCACGGTCGATCCGTCCGTGCGACGAACCGTGTATCGCCGAGTCGCGCCGGCGAACTCACACGACACGACACGGTCGTCGCCACCCGCGGTCAGGGTCACGTGATGCGGTCGCACGACGGCGAGTGATCCGTCAGCGACCGGTACGAACGACGCAACACCCACGAACCCGGCCACGAAACGATTGCTCGGGCGGTCGTACACGACTTCGGGGGTGTCGACCTGCTGCAACCGGCCGTCTCGCATCACTGCGACTCGATCGCCCAGGGTCAGGGCCTCGTGCCGATCGTGTGTCACCAGAATCGACGGTGTGTGGGTGCTACGCAGCACCTCGGCCACCTGCTGACGCAGGTCGTCACGCAACACCTCGTCGAGGCTCGCGAAGGGTTCGTCGAGCAGCATCAATCGCGGTTCGGGCGCCAGGGCGCGGGCGAGCGCGACGCGCTGCTGTTCTCCACCCGACAATTGGTGCGGAAAGCGACGAGCCACTCCGCTCAGCTGCACGAGTTCGAGCATCGCTTCCACGCGTGACGTGCGATCGGAGCGAGAGAGATGCTTGAGGCCGAAAGCGATGTTCTGGTCGACACGCAAGTGGCCGAAGAGCGAACCCTCCTGGAAGACCACGCCGATGTGACGCCGTTCGGGAGGTGTCGAGGTGATGTCGTGATCGTCGACGAAGACTCGACCGGCATCGTTCGGCTCGAGGCCGGCGATCATGCGCAGCAGAGTCGACTTGCCGCAACCACTCGGACCAACCAGGGTGATCAGTTCGCCCCGCGAGAGCGTGAAACTCACGTCGTCGACGATGCGTCGGGTTCCCAACGATTTCGACAGCCCTTCGACACGCAATGCGACGTGATCGTTGACGTGATCGTTGACGCGATCGGTGACGGGCGAATTCACGATGCGACCTCGGCCCCGCGATCGAGAGCGGCCAGAAGTGCTCCTACTGCGAGCATTCCCACCGCCACCATGACGAGTGAGGGTACGGCGGCCTGCTCCCAGAGACTTTCGGACGTGGCTTGCCAGACCCACACCGAGAGCGAGTCGAACCCGAAGGGCCGCAGCAGAAGAGTGATGGGCAGTTCCTTCATGAGATCGACGGTCAGCAACGCCGTGGCCGCGACGACCGACGTGCGCGCGGCCGGCAGTTCGACCGACCAGGCGACGCGACTCGCCCGAGCACCGAGTGTGCGCGCACTCGCGACCGCCGACGGCGCAACTCGGTCGAGACCAGCGTCGATTCCCTGAAACGCCACGGCCATGAAGCGGGTGGACAGAGCGAACACCAAACCGGCAAACGAACCGACGAGCACCACTCCGTTCGGGACGAGGCCGATGCGGTCGAACGCGGCCAGGGTGATGAGAGCACCGACGGCAACCACTGGGCCGGGCATCGCGTAGCCGAGCGAAGCCAAGCGTGAGAGCAGGCGGCCGAGTGAACCGCGTCGTCGAGCGAGAAGAGCGATCGTGATGCCGCCACCCACGCACACCACGCAGGTTGCGATGACCAGCGTGAGACTGCTCGACGTGTGATGCCACACTCCACCGGCCACGGTCTGTGCGTTACCGGAGCGGCGCGCGTCGAGCGCCCAATCGGTCAGACGAACGATCGGCACGGCGACGGCCACGGCGATGACCGCGACGCAGAGGCCGACGATGCCGAATCGAGTTCCGCGTCGCAGCACGATCGGCGACGACGGCCGCTCACTTGGTCGAGTGGAGAAACGAGCGCCTCGGCGCAGGCCTCGCTCGAGTGCGATGAGCGTGGCCGCCGACACGACGAGCAGACAGGCCAATTCGGCGGCGGCACCGCGATCGCCGGTGCCGAACCACACCCGCATCACTCCGTCGGCGACCGTGCTCACGTTGAAGAGCCGGACCGTGCCGATGTCGGTGAGCACTTCCATCAAGACGAGTGCGCTACCGGCAGCGAGCGCCGGTCGGGCCATGGGGAGCGCCACTCGAAAGAACGCACGCGTGGGTCCGACGCCGAGGGTCCGAGCCGCATCACGGGCATCAGCACCCTGCGCCTTGAACGACGCGCGCGCGAACAAGAACACGTACGGATACAAAGTGACGACGAGGGCGGCCGCGCATAGCCAGATACTGCGAACTCCGCGAGCACCGAGTGGACCCGACAACGTGTCGAGCCACACGAATCCCGCGACGTAGCCGGGCACGGCCAGGGGAGTCACGAGGAGCCAGGTGATCACTCGCCGGGCGGGAAAGTCGTACGCCGTGACGAGCCAAGCCAGGCCGGTTCCGAGAACGAGCGAACCCCCCACCACCGTGAGCGCGAGCGTGATGGTGTCGCGAATCATTCCGGGCAGACGAGTCGCCCACAGTTCCGACCACATCGACTCGGTGGGGTCGACGATGGAGGAAACGACGACGATGACGGGCGATGCAACCAATGCTGTGAGCGCAACGAACGTGGCCCAGCCGGGCAGCGACCGTCGTGTCGCGATGGACGGAAGAGTTACGGTCACTCGTAGCCCGCAGCCGACAACACCTCGACGGCTCGGGGATTGAGACGACCCAGTTCGCGAACGGCCGCCAGATCGGCGACGAAGCCACCGAACGCCGTGAGGGCCGAGGCCGGCGCCACGTTCGGGTCGGCGGGGTATTCGAAGTTGGCGTCGCTGAACGTCGACTGACCCGTGGTGGCGAGCCATTCGAGAAGGCGGATCGCCGCCTCGCGGTTGGGTGACGACGTGGTGATGCCGGCCGCACTCACGTTGAGATGCGCACCAGTGGAATCTTGTTCGGGCCAGCTGATCGCCACCGGGAAGCTGGGATCTTCGGCGAGCAAGCGCGGCAAGTAGTAGGTGTTGGCGAGGGCGACGTCACAGTCACCGGCGGCGATCGCCTTCAAGATGTCGGTGTCGGAGTTGATGTAGAGCGGATCGTTGGCCACCCACGACTCGACCACACGGAGGGCCTCGTCTTCGCCGAGGTGGAGAATGAGTGAGGCGACGAGTGATTGCGTGTACGGGTGAGTACTCGGTCGTAAGCACAATCTTCCCGACCACTCGGCGTCTCCGAGTGCGGCATACGTGGTCGGCGGTTCGGTGACGCGCTCCGTCGAGTACATGATCACGCGCAGGCGACGACTCAATGCGAACCATGTGTTGTCGGCTGATCGCAACTCACTCGGGATCGCTGCCGTGAGTGCTTCACTGTCGACTGACGCCAGAAGTCCGGCTGCTGCGGCCAGTTCGATGTTGGCCGCATCGGCCGTCATCACGAGATCGGCCGGTGTGTTGTCACCTTCGGCGAGCAATCGCTCGCGAAGTTCGGGGTCGGAGCCCGTCGTGAATCGAACCTCGATGCCAGTGGCGGCGGTGAATTCGTCGAAGACTCCTTCGATGCCGTAGTGACGACCGGTGTACACGGTGACGCTGGCGCCGTCGTTCTTGCTATCGCCGCCGCAGGCAGCGGCAAGGGCTGCCAGGACCACCGCGATGGTGAAGCCGAATCGGGTTCGACGGGGCGACCGCATTCCGACATTGTGCCAGGAGGTGTTAGGTATGCCAAACAAGTCCTGGTGGGAGTGGCAAACGACCGATTGGCGAGGTCAGGCCGGTGGCAAGGCGGCCCGGAACCGAGCCAGTTCGTCGGGCTTGATCGGTACCAGGTGCTGGGGTTCCGGGAATGCCCCCGATTCGACATCGGCGCGGAACTCGGAGAAGGCCGCGATGCGTTCACGCTGCAGTCGCGCGTGCTCGGCCGCGAAGTCGCGGTACACCTTGGCGTGTCGCGGCAGGTGAGCGATCCCCGACAGCTCTTGATTGGTCGGGTCGCCGAGGATGTCCATCGCGAACAAGTACTGCGCGTCGCAGCCGGCACCCGAACCCATCGACCACAACGACAGACGCTTCAGCCGTCGACTGATCTCGGTGGCCACTTCGGGCGGAACGACTTCGATTTCGGCTGCGATAGCGCCAGCATTTTCGAGCGCGACACTTTCTTCGAAGAGTCTCAGCGCTTCGTCGGCTGTTTTGCCGACGGCTCGATAACCGCCGGTCCACGTGACCTTCGACGGCACGAGTCCGATGTGTCCGACCACCGGAACGAACTCTTTGGCCAAGTGCTCGACGCGATCGAGGCTTCCCGAGCAGTAGATGCAATCGGCGCCGGCTTCGAGCATCTCGCCGGCCCAGCGCAGATGATCGTCGGCCGAGCCGGCTTGTTGGTGGCTGCGGCCAGTCAGGGTGAAGAGCGATGGCGCGACTTCGCGGTAGCGCGGATGGGTCACCAGTTCGGGCGGGGCCGACGCCAGGTCGATGCCCGCTGCTTCGGCGGCGGCCGCCTCGTCGATCGTGAAGATGCGCAGCATCGTGAGTTGCCGCTTTCCCTTGAGGGCGGCCAGGTCGGCAACGGTGAGGCGGCGGCGGGTCATGTGCTCAATTCTGGTCGATCGCGGAACAGGTGGAGCGCCTCGGGGTTGGCCAAGGCTTCGGTGTTTCGCACCTCGCGTCCATTCACCACGTCGGTCACGGCCAACTCACTGATCTTGTTGCTGCGAGTGCGGGGAATGTCGGCCACGGCCACGATCCGAGTCGGAACGTGACGGGGTGAGGCGTTCTCGCGGAGCACTCGCTTGATGCGATTCTGCAGTTCGTCGTCGAGCGAACAGCCGTCGGCCAGTCGCACGAAGAGCACGATTCGTGAGTCGCCGTCGAAGTCCTGGCCGACCGCCACCGATTCGGCCACTTCGGGCAGCTTCTCGACCTGCGCGTAGATCTCGGCGGTACCGATGCGCACGCCGCCGGCGTTCAGCGTGGCGTCGCTACGTCCGTGGATGACCATTCCACCGTGACTGGTCCACGATGCGAAGTCGCCGTGCGCCCACACACCCGGAAAGCGTTCGAAATACGCGCGCGAGAATTTCGAGCCGTCGGCGTCGCCCCAGAAACCCACCGGCACGGTGGGGAAGGCGTTGGTGCAGACGAGTTCACCCTTCACATCGGGGCTCGTGACCGAGTTGCCGTCCGCGTCGAACACCGCGACGTTCAGGCCGAGGGCCGGGCCCTGGATCTCGCCGGCGTACACCGGGCGAGTGGGGTCGCCGCCGACGAAACATCCGACGATGTCAGTGCCGCCACTGATGGACGCGAGGTGGACATCGGACTTCAGATCGGAATACACCCACGCGAAACCCTCGTCGTTCAATGGTGACCCGGTGCTGCACACCGTGCGAACCGCCGACAGATCGTGTGACGATCGTGGGCTCAGGCCCGCCTTTCGAACCGAGTCGATGTACTTGGCCGAGACTCCGAACAAGGTGACGCGTTCGCGTTGGGCCAGGTCGAACAGAACACTCGGAGATGGATGGAACGGGTTGCCGTCGAAGAGGACGATCGTGGCGCCTGAGGCCGGAGCGCTCACGAGCCAGTTCCACATCATCCACCCGCAGGTCGTGAAATAGAAGACGCGATCGCCCGCGCGAACGTCGCAATGGAGTTGTTGCTCCTTCAGGTGCGTGAGGAGAGCGCCGAGGGCACGGTGGGTGATGCACTTGGGCTTTCCCGTGGTGCCCGATGAATAGAGGATGTAGATGGGATGGTCGGCGCCCACCCGCTCGAACGAGAGGCGCGCCCCGCGATGCTCGGCCACGACATCGGTCCAGAGTCGAGCGTTCGGAATCGCCGAGATGTCGGGTCGATTCTCCAGTACACCGACCACAAGGGTGGCTCTGACCGAACCGAGACGCGATGTGATGTCGGCGATACGCGCGCGGCAGTCGAACGACTTGCCTCCGTAGCGGTAGCCATCGGCGGCGATCAGAACCACCGGTGTGGTCTGTTCGAAACGATCGACCACGCCTTCGGTCCCGAAATCACTCGACGTCGACGTGAACACCGCGCCGATCGCATTGGCGGCGTAGAAGGCGACGACAGTCTCGATCACGTTGGGCATGAA